>CANRGB010000028.1 GCA_947630005.1 uncultured Lachnospiraceae bacterium | reverse complement strand
AATGTTGCACTTTCCTTTCCTAATTTGTCTCATGGAGAGTCGGGCCGACATATACTGCTGTTCACTTTCCTGCGGCATTTCACGCCACGGTCCCCGGGTCTCCTGTTCATCAGAACAGAGATCACCCTCCGGGACAGCGGGAGTATGAACTGAAACCGACATATTTCCCACCGGGATTTTCTCTTTCCCCATCTGCGTCGCCGCACATGCAGAGCTCGCTTTATGCTACGTTCCGTCTCTGACATAGATATCATAAGTATACCTCATTTTTTTACAATGCACAACAGTAAATCGAAAAATTTCTTAACGCTTTCTTACAAAAACTTAAATTACAGATTATTTTACGGCATAAATCCTTCAAAAATAAAAGAATCGTAATATGGTCTGCACTTTTCAAGCTGCTTTTTTGAACGCACGGTCCAGGCCACGGACGGACAGCCGAACACGCGGCGGCAGATATTCTTGGAAACCGCCTCCTTGTCGCGCAGATCGTACGCGATGAAATCCGGCTTTGTCAGGAAGTTGGTCAGCAGATGGCGCACAATCATGCGCTCCGGCCCGTAGTTTCCCTCCTGCCTCTGGAAATTCATCGCGAGCTGACCGCGGCAGATTTCCGGGCGGTGTTTTTTGTACCACAGAAGCGCCCAGGGATGGAACGACTCAATGCAGTATTCGCCCGCGTAATCCTGCAGCAGCCTGTCAGCCTCCACACAGATCCGGTTGTTGAAATCCTTGTATTTCATCTCAATAATCAGCGGGACCCTGCCGTCCACCAGCTTCAGGACGTCCTCAAAAAGCGGAATCCTCTGATCCGTCCCGCAGACAGAAAACCGCTGAAGTTCCTGGTATGTATAATCGCTCACACGCCCGTCCGCCGAGCAGACTCTCTTCAGCGTAAAGTCATGGAACACCACCACTTTATAGTCCTTCGTGAGCTGAAGATCCATCTCGATGCCGTAGCCTGCCCCGCACGCCCTCTCAAAAGCGCGCATCGTGTTTTCCGGCGCGTCCGTCTTATTGTCGTGAAGCCCGCGGTGCGCGTAATAGATCGTCCCGGAGTGCATGCGGCGGTGTTTCAGCCCCGGCATGATCGCCGCCAGATAAGCTCCGGCCGTTCCGAATAAAACTCCTGCCTCTGTTATCATACAATGCCTTTCTGTTCTCCGATTCTATTTTTTCATGTTCGCGAACTTTGTAAAACGCGGCAGCCATGCCAGCTCGACCGTTCCGATCGGACCGTTCCTCTGCTTGGCGATAATGACCTCCGCAATATCTTTTTTCTCGGAATCACGGTTGTAGTAATCGTCCCGGTACAGGAACATTACAACATCCGCGTCCTGCTCAATCGCTCCCGACTCACGCAGGTCCGAGAGCATCGGGCGGTGATCCGGCCTCTGTTCCACCGCGCGGGAAAGCTGGGAAAGCGCCACGACCGGCACCTGAAGCTCACGCGCAAGTTCCTTGAGCGAACGCGAGATCTCCGAGATCTCCTGCTGCCTCGACTCAAAACGTCTCCGGCCGCCCAGACTGCCCTGCATCAGCTGCAGGTAATCGATGATGACGATGCCAAGATCATGCTCAAGCTTGTATTTCCTGCACTTGCTTCGGAGCTCGCCGACCGTGATTCCCGGCGTATCGTCAATGATAAGACGGGAGCGCCCGATGATCCCCGCCGCCTCGATCAGGCTCGCCCAGTCATTGTCGCTGAGACCGCCCGTGCGCAGAACCTGGGAGTCCACTCTGGATTCCATGGAAAACAGGCGGTTTACAAGCTGTTCCTTTGACATCTCGAGACTGAACACGGCCACCGCCACATCATTGCGGAACGCCATGTGCCCGGCGATGTTCAGCGCGAACGCCGTCTTTCCCATGGAGGGACGCGCCGCGATCAGAATCAGATCGGAAGGCTGAAATCCGGAAGTCTTATAGTCGAGATCGATAAATCCGGTCGCCAGTCCCGTGACGGTCCCTTTCACCCTGCTGGCCGCCTCGATGCGGTCAAGCGCGTTCAGAACGATCTCCTTGATCGGCTCAAAATCCCCGCTGCCCTGCCGCCGGAGGACCTCAAAGATCTTTTTCTCGGTCTTCTCCATGATGACGTCGAGACTGTAATGGCCCTCATAGCAGACCTCCGCGGTCTTCTCACTGACCTGGATCAGACGGCGCAGCTGTGCCTTTTCCGAGACGATCTGCGCGTAATACCTGATATTCGCGGAGGTCGGAACCGTTGTGATCATCTCCCGCACAAACTCAAGGCTGCTGATCTCCGGAGGCACGTCCTTCTCGCGCAGGCGGTTCTGCAGCGTAACCAGGTCGACCGGCTTGTTCTCCGCGTACAGTTCCTTGATCGCGTCAAACAGGATCCCGTACGGTTTCTGATAAAAATCATACGAGGTCAGAAGTTCCGACGCCACCGTGATCGCGTCCCGGTCCATGATCATGGCGCCGATGACCGACTGCTCGGCCTCAACGCTGTGCGGCATAACCCGTTTAATCAGAGTTTCTTCCACGCTTCCTCCTTTATGCCTCGACTACCTGAACGCTGATCTGCGCCGTCACCTTCGGATGAAGCTTCACCGGAACAATGGTCACGCCAAGCTCCCTGATCGGGGCCGCAAGCTGGATCTTCTTCTTGTCGATATCATACCCGAGCTGCGCTTTGATCTCCTCCGCGATCTCCTTCGACGACACGGAACCAAAGACACGGCCCTTCTCGCCGGTCTTCACCGCGATTTTGATCTGCTTCTCCTTCATATTCTCCGCAAGCGCGTTCGCGGCCGCGAGCGCCTCCTGCGCCTGCTTCTCCGCGTTCGCCTTCTGGAGCTTGAGATCATTCATATTTTTCCCGGTCGCTTCTTTCCCCTGTCCCTTTTTCAGAAGAACATTTCTCGCGTACGCATCGCTGACCTCCACGACCTCTCCCTTTTTTCCAACTGTTTTTACATCCTCCAGCAAAATTACTTTCATAACTATATCGCTCCTTCATCTGTCATCTGTTTCAGCAGATCCTTCAATGTCACGATCGCTTCCTCGATCGTCGTGTTTTCAAGCTGCGCGCCCGCAATATTCATATGGCCGCCCCCGCCCAGCCGCTCCATGATGATCTGCACGTTGACTTCATCGATCGCGCGGGCGCTGACAAATATCTTATGGTCAAACTTCGTCAGAACGAACGACGCCTTCACTCCCACGATATTGAGCAGTTCGTTCGCCGCCTGCGCTCCGATCACGGTCGGGCTCTCCAGCTTCTCCGCCGGACAGACGCCGATCGCGTACATCCCCATATAAGCCTCCGCGTTGCGCACGGCCTCGGCTCTTGCCTTGTAAGTCTCCATGTCGTTGCGGAAAGCCTTCCGCACGCGCGTCACATCCGCGCCGTACTTTCTGAGAAACGCCGCCGCCTCAAACGTCCTGCTGCCTGTCTTCGCCAGGAAATTGTTCGTATCGATCACGATCCCCGCGTACATGCAGTCGGCCTCATACGGCCGGAGCCTGAGCCCCTCATCGTAATACTGCAGAAGCTCCGCCACCATCTCGCACGCCGACGACGCCGACGGCTCAATGTAGGACAGCGAGGCGTGTTCGATCTGATCCATCCCGCGCCTGTGATGATCCAGCACGACAATCGATTTGGTCAGATCAAGAATTTCCCTGCATTCCGCCATGCTCGGGCGGTTCGTGTCAACCACGACGACCACGGTATTCTGGTTCGTCAGCCTGACCGCCTCCGCGTGCGTCACAAACAGGTCGTCGTCATAATTTCCGGTCTCCTTAAGCATATTCACCCACAGACGGATACTGCTGTTGACGTCGCCCAGGACGATATGCGCATGCTTCCCGTCCTGCAGAGCGGCCCTGCATATGCCGACACTCGCGCCGAGCGAATCAATATCCGTGATCCTGTGTCCCATAACGATCACCCGGTCCCGCGTTCTGATCAGCTCTCTGAGCGCCTGCGCCTTGACGCGCGCGCGCACTCTCGTGTTCTGCTCCGCGCGCTGCGTCTTGCCGCCGTAAAACTGGATTTTGTCGCCTTCCTTGACGACCGCCTGATCTCCGCCTCTTGCAAGCGCCATCTCCATGGCGCCGCGCGCGGCCTCGCAGTCCCTGCTGTAGTCTCCGTTTTCCAGCGCGATCCCGATGCTGATCGTAACGCTGATCGAATTTCCCATATTGACCGACTTCACGTCCTCAAGAATCGAAAAACGATCCGCCACCATCTGCTGCAGTCCCCTGCGGTTCGTCACAAGGAGATATTTATCCTTCTCAAATTTTTTGCACAGTCCGCCCGCCGGCGTGATATAGCGGGTAATCCGCCGGTCGACCAGCGCTTCCAGCATGGATCGCCGGACATCCGGCACACTCTCCATCGCCTCGTCGTAATTATCCATATACAGAAGGCCGACGACCTGTCTCTGCTCATAGTTCTCGCGCCTGAAATGATCGAGCTCGGTGATGTCGATAAAACTCAGGGCCGTCATATAGCTCTCTTCCACAAGCCGTTCCACCGCTCCCGCGCCGTCCAGAAGCGAATTCATGGGAATGCGGTGCATATTTATGCGGTACATCCGCTCTCTGTACTCCAGCTCGACGAAGGTCTCCTCCATATCCTGCGGGAAGAACGAGGCGTCCATCCCCGGAAACAGCAGGCAGATATTCTTGTGATAATGCCTCCCCCTCCCGGTCAGCTCCATCAGCCGGTCATTCATCCAGAGAACCCTGCCGTCCGGCTCCATCAGCCCGTAGGGAATCAG
The DNA here is from genome assembly GCA_947630005.1 of uncultured Lachnospiraceae bacterium. Classification (GTDB taxonomy): domain Bacteria; phylum Bacillota; class Clostridia; order Lachnospirales; family Lachnospiraceae; genus Choladousia. The sequence continues at coordinate 24,419 of CANRGB010000028.1, read as the reverse complement.
AAATTCCTGCAGCATCTCCATCTGTATGTTGTCATAATGGCAGGCAAAATCGATCAGTTCGCGCAAGACTCGCGGCCTGTAATAAAAATACAGCCCCAGCAGCAGCAGATACATGATAAGGGAAAATCCCGCGGCGACACAGCCGGCAGCCGTGTCTATAAAAAAGATGACCGCCGTCAGCCCGGCAAGAAGCACCAGTACCAGACAGCTCCAGTACCAGTGGCGCATCAGCATCCCGCTGTATCTTGCCTGATACCTGGAAGGTTTCTTTCCCGCGGTCCCCCTCACGCCGTTCCCGCTCTCCCCGGCGCCCGGAGTATCGACCGTGTCTCCATATGAGACATTCACCGGTGCACCATCTTCACCCCCATACGAGACATTCTCCGGCATATCGTCCGCGTCTTCATAAGGGACATTCTCCGGCATGCCGCCCATCTCTTCATAAGGGGCATCCGCCGGCATACTGTTTCCATCTTCATAAGGGATATCTTCCGGAACATCATCCGCGTCTTCATACAGGGCACCGTCCCTGCCTTCGTACGCGGCGCCGTCCGTGCGCTCCTCTGAGATTTCCGTCATCTCACCGGCCCGGATATCCGCCGGTTCTCCGCCCGGAATACTCTCCGGCGTTTCACCAGTCATGCCGTCCGGAACATCGTCCGATCTGTCATCCGGCATATCGTCCTTTTTGTTATCGCTCATGCTGTCCTCCCGCTGCCTTTCTCCGTAATTCTCCAAAACTTGTCTTTCCGGCAGTATCGGTCCGCCAAACGTTCTCCGGCGCTTCTTTCGGGAAACGCCGTCCGGTCCTTCGCGGACGAAATAACTATGTATATTTTAACATAAAACCGAGGATAGGGAAAGACCTATATTTTGACAGCAGTCATGTTACCGTTCAGAAAGCACCCTCCCCGGAACCGATCCGGCAGACCGGCATCTTCTTCCCCTTCAGAAAGCATCCTCCCCGGAATCGGTCCGGCAGACCGGCATCTTCTTCCCCTTCAGAAAGCGCCCTCCCCGGAACCGGTCCGGCAGACTGACGCCTTCCTGCTGTCAAAATACGGAAACCTCTCGATCGCGTCGAGAATGTCCGCGAAATCCTCCCGCGGCGCGAGCTCAATATACTTTCGCAACAGTTCTTCCTCCCGCGCACGGTAGGGCCCGTAAAAGATATCAAACAGATTATGGCCCCGCACGTAAATCTTGAATTCCTCCATGTGCGCCTTCAGTTCCTCAACCGTACGGATCTCAAATCCGAGCGCCTCCGTCAGCTGCCGGCCGCTGCGGATACGGCGGAGATATTCCTTCCATTTCTGAAGCAGGATCCGATAAAAATCCTCCTCCTTTTTCAAAATCCCGATCTGCGTCATGACCGCCGGATCCAGAAAATAATTTTCAAAAGAATAATATTTGAGGATCAGCACATGCTCCGGCCTCACACGCGGAAGCTGCCCCGGATCCTCCCGGCCGCGCGCGTCGTAGTAGCGGCAGAGTTCGGCCGCCAGCTTCCGTGGATCCTGGCCGTCCCCGTCCCGGATCATCAGGAACTGGTCGCGCAGATAGATCTGATTCATATATTTAAGGTTGGCGTAGGTCCTGATGTTGGTACAGCTGTTGGTGGAAATGATCGCGATCCTCGAAAGCTTTCCGTTCTCATCGTAAACCTCCGAGTAATATTTCTGCAGAAGAAGCGGCAGACGGCTCCTGTCCTGCTTTCCCTCCACAATAAAGACAAAGCTCACATTCATCAGATCGCTCGCGTTAAACCCGAGGTCATTTAATATCTCGTCCATTCTGGTCTTCCGGCGGACAGCGGTGCTGCACTCCTCGTCAAGCACCACCTGGCAGATCTGGTCGCTGCGGAAATTAAAGATTGTATCCGGCGAATGGGTGGAAAAAATAACCTGATTCTTCTGCGACAGCCGGTACAGGATCTCCCCCGCTTTCTTCTGGAGCTGAGGATGAAGAAACGTCTCGGGATCCTTGACCAGGATCACACAGGGAAGCCGGTTCTCCTCCTGGATATAAGTTTCGAGCAGAGAGAGCATATAAATGCTGCGCATGCCCTCCCCCATACGCTCAACCGGAACCGCGGTCCGGCGCTTCTGGTTGTACGCCTCGGCCTCCACCGTACACAGTTCCCCGGCGTGAAAGCGCATCTGATAGCGGATTTCATCATAGCCTCCGTTCAGGCGGAAATTCCGGTTCAGTTTTTCCGAAAAATCCTTCAGATTCATGCTGCAGAGCTTATATTCCAGAAGCTTCGCCGTCTCATACGCACTCAGCTCGGCAGGAGATTTCTGATTGAGAAGCCCGATGCACTGGAAACAGCGGCTGCACCGCCTGCTCTCATCAAACAGACAGTTATCCGAACGGAGCCGTTCCAGTTCCTCGTTCTCCGCAAAAGAGAGCAGACCGCTCTGAAGCTCCGCAAGGTTCCGGTCCGTCCCGATATAATAAATCTGCGGAAGCACCTCCCGGATATACTTATTGTTCTTCGCGCTGCCGTCGCTGTACCGTTCCTGCCCCGCCGCGTTTCTCGTATAAGTAAAGGACAGGCTTCCGTCCTCTTTAAAGGAAGGGAGTTTCCTGCAGAAATCCGCGTACCAGTACTCATAGCGCCGGTAGCGGCTCACCCGGCCCTCCTCATGAAGAAGCTGCAGGTCCTCCTGCGATATGTTCAGCGTCATTCCGATCTCGATCCGCTGTTTCTTTTCATTAAAATCCTCTTCCTCCATCCTGCGCGCGCCCGTCAGAGTCCGGATGGCGTCCAGGATCGACGTCTTTCCGGTATTATTCTTTCCGACCAGAATCAGCGCGCTGTCGATGCCTTCCAGATGGATGTCGCGAATAGATTTAAAATTCCGGATCTGAAGGTCTGTGATCCGCATGGGCTTCCCCCCCTTTCCCAACACTCAAACCCGCGCCGCGGGCAGTTTCATGGATAAACGCCGGTCTTATCCTCTGCCTCATGGCAGACACTGGTCTTACCCACTGCCGCACGACAGCCGTCGGTCTTATCCGCTGCCTCTGCTTCATGGACAGACGCCGGTTTTACTCGCCGCCGGCCTCGATCATGTTCCGGATCCGCTGCATTTCGTTGTCCAGTCCCGAGATCACATCCGCGCACTGGCGCAGCATCTGCATGATCTCTTCCTCATTCTCCAGATTCTTCTTGTAGCGCAGCTTGTGGTCAACACTCGCCCAGAAGTCCATCGCGATCGTCCGGAACTGAACCTCCACCCGCACCGGAGTTTTTCCTTCCGCGAGAAATACCGGAACCTCAAGGATCAGATGAAGGCTGCGGTATCCGTTCGGCTTGGGATTTTTGATATAATCCTTGACACGCAGAACTTTTATGTCATCCTGGCTGACCAGAAGCTTCGCCAGACGGTAAATGTCCTCCTGGAAAGAGCAGATAACGCGCACTCCGGCGACATCGTTCAGATGTTCCTCGATCACCGTCTCCAGCATCCCTTCCGTGACGGTTATTCCCCTGCGCTGCAGTTTCTCCACAATGCTGGCCGGGCTCTTCAGGCGGCTTTTGATCGATTCAAACGGATTGCGGTCATACTGACTGGAAAATTCCAGATTCAAAACCCTCAGCTTTGTCTCCACCTCCATGATGGCACAGCGGTAACGGCTCATCAGAGCCATATACTTTTTCCCGGTTTCAATCATTTTGACATACTGAAACTCATCCAGATTCTCGAATATTTTCTCCACACTGTTCTCCCCTTCTGTCAGTTCCTGCGGCTGTCATACGCCTTGCGCTTTCTGTCATGATGCCGCGGATCGCTCCGTATTTCATGTCCATAAAATTATACGTGCAGGAACGCAAAACGTCAACCAGAACCGGAGGTTTTTCCTCCGCTCCGTTCCGAAAGCTCTGGAATCCGCCCTCGGTCCAAAAATCCTGTTTTCCGGGCAAAAGCATACTCCGCGGGCTTTCCGCCGCCGGTATGACAGCGAAAAATCCGCGGAGCATAATTCTTCTTTCATATAATCGGTCCGCTTCAGAGATTGTACCTCAATTGTTCTATCATCTCAAGGACCATGCTTTAATTATTCCATCGCCTCAGGAATCGTGCTTTAATTGTTCTATCGCCTCAAGAATTGTGCTTTTCTTCTGCACGCCCACCATGCGCTTCTGAACCTTCCCGTTTTGAAATACCAGCAGCGTCGGCACACTCATCACACCGCAGTGCCCCGCAAGCTCCGCTTCCCCATCGACATCCAGACTGCAGACCTTGAAATCCTGCGCTTCCGCGCCAAGCTCCTTGATCACCGGCGTCTGCGCTTTGCATGAACCACACCACGAAGCCCAGAAATCAACCAGTACCGGCATCTCGGCCTGAAGCACCTCCCGGTCAAAATTTTCCTTTGTCAGCGTTACTACCGCCATAATCCCACTCCTTCTGATCCGCCTCTCCCCTTGCGCCGCGAAACGCCGCGCGGAAAGCGGTTTTTATTTTTCCTGTACGATGAGTATTTCCGAATGAAACGGAATTATGCGCTGCAGCTCCAGCTGGCGGCTTGACCACGCCAATGCCGCCGTTTCATTCATATACCACGGCCCTGCCTGCTCACATTTTTTCGCAGAAGCGTCAGAAAAATTTTCAAATTAATTTTTCCGTTACCCGCAAAGAACCTCCGGACAAACGCCCGGAGGTTCTCATTTTATTTCTATATACTGCTTTTACTCACCTGCGGATTACGACCAACAGCAATGTTTCTCAGAACAGAAACTCTCATCCTGCGGTTTTACTGCTTCAGATCCGCCAGCAATTAATACCCTCTTTTCTTTATAAAATCTTCACCATCCATACCACAGATAGCGCACTTAACACCCCTTCTGTCAGGATTCAATACCCACTTGTGCTCACCACCCGTAGACGGAATTTCTCTCGATACCACTGCCTCACAGTTCTTGCAGTGGAATTCTTCTAAACCAGGATCCTCACAAGTGGCTTTCCGGACTACGACCGGACTGCTCCAGCTGTGTCCCAGCTTCGGCTGTGTAACTCTGTTTTCTGTATGCTGGCAGGCAGTACAGCGCACCACCTCATAGCCATCTTCTGTACAGGTCGCTTCTTTTGTCTCGATGGGTTCTCCATAGCTGTGCGGAAGTTTTGCGGTTCTGGTCCCGGCGATCTCCTCGCTGGCTCCGCATCTTGTACATGTCATCTTCTGATAGCCATATGTCGAGCATGTAGCAGGAACAGTCGACACCTCCCAGCTATGTCCCGGAGCCTTCGTTGTCGTCGAATTCTCCTTGCGCTTCCCACACTTCTCACAGTCCTCATATCTTATAATGTAACCCAGGCATGGGCCTCCGCTCACATGCTCCACATACTGATGGCCGGCTGCCGGGATCGTTTTGACATTGAACTTCTGATGGCATGCCGTACATTCGTTCCATTCCGATCCTTCTTCTTCGCAGGTCGGTTCTTTTCTCTGAAGTTCGCCGAGCGTGTGCTTTCCGGTCGGCCTATCGCCGAGTGTACTTTCCATTTTTTTGCCGCACTCACACGTTCTTGACTTTGATCCCCATTCCGTGCAGGTCGGCTCTTCGGTAACCTTCCACTCGCCGAATACATGGTTTCCATTGGAACATTTCAAAGCCTCAGACTCCTCTGTCTCCGGCGCTGCCGGCTCTGTCTGCTGCGTCTGTGCTTCCGTCGTCTTTTCCGTCTCCTGCGGCTTTCCTTCTGTTTCCGGCGCTGCCGGCTGTGTTTCCGTTTCCGGAGCCGTCGTCTGAGGTTCAGCCTTCGGCTCTGTCTCTCCCGGCGTATTTGCCTGAGGCTCCGTCTCCGGCGCTGTCGTCTGAGGCTCAGTTTTTTCGGTCTCCTGCGGTTTTGTTTCTGTTCCCGGTGTCATCTCCGGAGCCTGCGGCTGCGCTTCGGCTTTCGGCGTCGTCTCTCCCGGCGTATTTGCCTGAGGCTTTGTCTCCTGCGGCTTCGCTTCCGTCTCCTGTTTCTGCGTCTCGGTCTCCTGCGGCTTCGCTTCCGTCTCCTGTTTCTGCGCCTCGGTCTCCTGCGGCTTCGCTTCCGTCTCCTGTTTCTGCGCCTCGGTCTCCTGCGGCTTTGCCTCTGTCTCCGATTTCTGTGCCTCAGTTTCCTGCGGCTTCGCTTCCGTTTCCTGTTTCTGTGCCTCAGTTTCCTGCGGCTTCGCTTCCGTTTCCTGTTTCTGCGTCTCGGTCTCCTGCGGCTTCGCTTCCGTTTCCTGTTTCTGCGTCTCGGTCTCCTGCGGCTTCGCTTCCGTTTCCTGTTTCTGTGTCTCGGTTTCCTGCGGCTTTGCCTCTGTCTCCGATTTCTGTGCCTCGGTTTCCTGCGGCTTCGCTTCTGTCTCCTGTTTCTGCGCCTCGGTCTCCGACTTTCCTTCCGTCTTATCCGGGGCTGCCGCTTCCGTCTGCACCGGCTTTTCCGCCGTCACGATCTTTGCCTTGCTGATGCCCAGTTTCTTCTGATAATAAGCCACGCTCTTCGTCTCCGGTACTTCCACCTTCACCTTTGAAGCGCCTTTCAGCACGTTCTTCCCGACCGTTGTCAGCTTCGTACTCTTACTGATATCAAGCTTTTTCAGCTTCTTACATCCATAAAACGCGTTTCCGCCGATCTTTTTGAGCGTTTTGCCTGTCGTCACGTTCTGCAGATTTTTACAGTTTTTGAACGCTCCGTTTCCAATTTCGTTTACTGTCAGCGTAAATCCCTTCGCTTTTACGCTCGCCGGGAGATTAACGTTCTTCACGTTCTTCTTCACGGCGCCGATCACCTTGACCGTTCCTTTTTTCCCTTTCAGGGCCGTCACCTGATAGGTCAGCCCGCCTCGTGTAAAAGTGCTCCCTTTTTTGAGCGCCGTCTCTTTCGCGGACGCAAAAACCGCTCCCGCATTGACTGCCAGCATGAATACCAGCAGAAGCGCCAATCCTTTCAGCCATCTCTTCTTCATATGATAACCTCCTCTAACTTGAAAATAAGTTTCTGCAGCAGGATCCATATCCTTCTCCCCAGGATGCGAAGAGATTTTATCGGTATCAGAACGGACCGGATAAAAATAACCACTGATCAACTAATCAGCGGTTCCCATTATTCCCTGCTCACGCTCTGACGCTCATAAAGAAATATGGCAACCGGCTGTCATAGCCTTTTTGAAAAAGACCTTAGACCCTGGCTTTGCGTCCCTGCCTTTCAGCAGGTTTGCCCCTTCATCAGAATTACTTGTTCTTTGTTACCTGCAATCATACGCCTCTTCCATATTTTTGTCAACTCTTTTTCTCTGAAATATCCCTTTTTTGTTTTTGTTAATTTATTATCTTTCTAAATTTTTCCAAAATCGCGGCAGACTCCTTATAATTTTTCTGAAATTTTTACCGCGGCATGCATAACTTGTATTTCCCAGGCATCTGTGCTATACTGTTCCTCGCCGCGATTTCTGAACAGGATGCCGGAGCCGAAAATCCGTGACGGAACAGACCGCCGGAAGCTGTTTTCCGCCCCTGGAGTCATCCGAACATACAGATATCCCACGTCAGTTCGAGACCTTCCTGACGTAAAACAAAACTAAAGGAGAAAATGAATATGAGAAATGAAAAAGTATTGTCACTGGTCCAGGCAGCCGCTGTCGCTGCCATCTATGTCGTGCTCACAGTCGTGTTTGAGCCCCTGTCTTTTGGTGTCGCGCAGGTCCGCGTCGCGGAAGCGCTGACGATCCTTCCGTATTTCACTCCCGCCGCGATCCCCGGACTCTTCGCCGGATGCGTCATCGCCAACTTCACAGCCGGAGCGATCCCCGCGGACATCGTATTCGGAAGCCTCGCGACGCTGGCCGGAGCCTTCGGTTCCTACGCGCTCCGCAGACATAAATATCTGGTTCCGATCCCGCCGATCGCGGCGAACGCTCTCGTTGTCCCGTTTGTGCTGTTCTACGGATACGGCGTCAATTATATGCCGATTCCGCTGATGATGCTGAGTGTCGGAGCCGGGGAAGTGATTTCCTGCGGACTTATGGGGCTGGTGGTGCTGACCGCTCTGGAAAAGTACCGAAAAGTGATCTTCAGCGCCGCATAACAGGAGCCTGACGTTCCCCGCGGACAGCAGGGATCAGCAGTGATATATATTAAAATTTAAAATAAAACAGATTTCGCGCAAAAGAGCCCGGGCTGCCTGATATTATATGATATCAGACAGCCCGGACTCGTCCTGCTTATGCGCAGGCCCAGGCATGGAAATCAGCTGCTGACGCAGTACCTGGGCCGCACAGACGAGCAGGAGGAAAAGCCGCCTCCTACTCGATTTCGGAAAGAACTGCGTCAATCCTCCGCAGAACCGTCCTGCTTCGGAAGGTCCGCATCAGCTTCCCCGGATCCATCCTGTTTCGGAAGGTTCGCGTCAGCTTCCCCGGATCCATCCTGTTCCGGAAGATCCGCGTCTTTGTCCTGTTCCGAGACGGCATTTTTGTCCGCGGCCAGCGCGGCGCCCTCATCCCAGGCCTGCGCTTTCATGACGGCGCGGTCATGCAGACTTCTGGAGTTTGAACCGCTTCCGCTCTGTCTCGGCGCGCCTCCCGCCTCCACGGCATGAATGCGGTCCGGATATTTTCTGGCAAGTTTGCGCAGCTTCGACGCTCCCCACATCATGATCAGCGGGAGTATGATCACCGAGACCAGCTGAGGAATACTCATCATACCTACAAAAATCAGGAAAATCTGTGACAGAATTTCCAAGATCAGCAGTATATTGGCCACCCGGGCCGTAAAATTCGCTTTGTCCAGACGGTTGGAAAATCTGACGGCGCACACGCCGGAAAAAATCTCCAGCAGCGCCATGAACGCAAACACCAGGCCGATCACCACCGCCAGCGTGACGCTCATGCCCGCCTTGGAAAAGATATCCATAAATTCCTTATTGCCATGCACAACGCCGTTCACCGCTACAAACATATTCGCGGAATACAGGGCGGAAGAAGTGACCGCAGTCACAATATTCATGATGCCGGCGATCAGGAGAGCCATTCTGCCGTTCACCGCCATGCTTAATTCTTTCTGTCTTTCGAGCTGATCCATATAAAATCCTCTGTACTGTTAAAATTTTCTGAAAATCCGTTACGTTCACAGGCCGCACGGAAGAATCTCATCCGGACCGTCCTGTGAACCGGATAACGCCTGTTTGGCACTGTCTCACAGAATGAGCCGTGACAAATTCCTGCCCGGCAATTATCTGAGCGCTTCTACGGCCGCGCGCTCGATCGGAAGTCCCGCTTTGTATTTCTGGATGAACGCGTCGAAGCCTTCCACATCCTTCGGGTCCGGAAGCATCTCGGAACCTGTGTTGCCGGCAAATACCTTGTTCTCAAGCCAGTCTTCGAGCGTCTCCCCTTCTTCTTTGCTGACCATGTAGGAGGCAAGCAGGGCCATTCCCCACGCGCCGCCCTCCCCGGCTGTCTCCATGACGGAGATCGGGGCGTTCATGGCCGCCGCCATGATCTTCTGGCCGACATTCTTCGTCTTGAACAGACCGCCGTGGCCAAGGATCTTCTCCACCTTCACGCCTTCCTCTTTCAGGATAATGTCAAGGCCGACCTTGAGCGCTCCGAGCGCCGTGAAGAGATTGACACGCATAAAGTTCGCAAGGCTGAAGTTCGCGTCCGGCGTACGCACGATCATCGGACGGCCTTCCTCAAAGCCTGTGATATGCTCGCCCGAGAAATAATTATAGGCAAGCAGGCCGCCGCAGTCCGCGTCTCCCTCGAGGGCCTTGTTGTACAGCGTGCCGAACAGCTTATCCGCGCTGACCTCAACGCCAAGCGCCTGCGCGAATTCGCGGAATACGCCCACCCAGGCGTTCAGATCGGACGTACAGTTGTTGCAGTGCACCATGCCCACAAGATTGCCGGTCGGCGTCGTCACAAGATCAATCTCATCGTATACCTTCGAAAGCTCCTTCTCAAGAACGATCTGGGCGAACACTGAGGTTCCGGCGGAGACATTGCCTGTCCGCTTCGCGACGCTGTTCGTCGCCGCCATGCCTGTGCCCGCGTCGCCTTCCGGCGGGCAGAGCGGAACGCCTGCTTTCAGCTTCCCGGATACGTCGAGCAGCTTCGCGCCTTCCTCCGTCAGCGCGCCGGCCTTCTCGCCCGCGAGCAGGGACTTCGGAAGAATATCCTCAAGTTTCCACGGGAAACCTTTCGGCGCGATCAGTTCGTCGAATTTGGCGATCATCTCTTCATTATAATTCTTCTTATCGATATCGATCGGGAACATGCCGGAAGCCTCTCCGATTCCGATCACTTTTTCTCCTGTCAGCTTCCAGTGGATATATCCTTCCAGCGTCGTGATAAAAGTAATGTCCTTCACATGCTCTTCGCCGTTCAGGATCGCCTGGTACAGATGCGCGATGCTCCACCTCTGCGGAATATGATACCGGAACAGCTCCGTCAGTTCCGCGGACGCTTTCTCCGTGATCGTATTTCGCCAGGTGCGGAACGGCACCAGAAGATCTCCCGCCGCGTTGAACGGCATATATCCGTGCATCATCGCGCTGAATCCGATCGCCGCAAGAGACTCCACGTCCACGCCGTAATTCGCCTTTACATCTTCCGTCATCTTCGCGTAGCTGTCCTGAAGGCCTGTCCAGATGGCATCCAGACTGTAGGTCCAGATCCCGTCCACAAGCTGATTTTCCCAGTCGTGCGCTCCTGACGCGATCGGCGCGTTGTCCTCTCCGATCAGAACGGCTTTGATCCTCGTCGAACCAAACTCAATACCGAGCACCGCCTTGCCGGACACGATCGTTTCCTTTGCCATGTTCTTATCAACACCCATTTGCTGTTACCTCCTCCATATAAAAACTATTTAATCAGAGTATAACATTTTCTTCCATAAACAGCAAGCTAACAGAAGAAAAATCTTCCCCCGCAGCAGCAGTTGCAGAACATATTCAGCAGACACATCCGCATGCACCAGTCGCCTCCTGATGTCATGGGATTTCCGTACGCCTCTCCCATGGACTGATACCACTGGCCGCCCGACTCAAGCTGGCGCAGCAGCTGCTGATACTCGAAATTGTTCGGCTCCATCGCCGCCGCCTGCCGCGCGTGCTCCTTCGCGAGGACATTGTTGCCTGCCCCGGAATTTGCCATCGCGCTCAGATAATACCACCGGGCATTTTTCACCGAAAGCTCCGACAATACATGAAGCGCCTCCTTAAAATGCCCGCTGCGGATGTAATTGGCCGCCGCCTGCATGCGCACATCCTCGTCCGACCAGGAAGCGCTCTGGCTGTTCTGCCCGAAACCGCCGTAGCCGCCGAATCCTCCATAGCCGGCATAGCCGCCGCCGAATCCGCCGTAACCGGCATTCTGGCTTCCCCCATGCTCACGTTCATACATGATCTGCTGGTAAGCCTGCTGAATCTCCTTAAACTTCTCTTCCGCCTGATCTTTATGCGGATTGTTTATGTTCGCGTCCGGGTGATATTTCCTGCTGAGCGCGCGGTAGGCTTTTTTGATCTCATCTTCCGTCGCGTTCCTTGATACCCCCAGAATCTCATATGGATCTCTCATCTTGCTCCTTCTGTCCCGGCGGTCCGATCCCTGCCGGGTTTTCCTTTACCGCGGTTCCCCCTCATACTATCTGCCGTAAGTTCATCCTGCCTGCTCCGGGCCTTTCTCCGCTTTCGCCGTTACTGTTCACTCCCTTACAGGTCGTGAACGTAACAGCGCTCCGCGATGCACAGAAATGCTGCCTTTGCAGCATTTCGCGCCGCAATTCTCGGGATTTCTGTGCATTTGGCACAGAAATCACCTCGCGGGACATCACATGCGTGAACTGTAACCTTTCGCCTTCTCCTGCGCTTTCTTTCTGAGCGCGGCGTATCTGCACCACACGCCGGAATACAGAATATTCCGGATAACCGGAGCATGCTCGATGACCGGAAGACGTTCAAACGCCCGCGAAGCCTCCGCCATCATTCCGGTCAGAAGCTCCCGTATTTTCTGCTCCGCGCGCATCTCCCAGATATCTCCGAAATCCGAAAACAGATTATAGTTCCCATGCTTCCGGTCCTTTTCAACGTCCTCGGCCGCGTCCATCAGATAGATAAATTTCCCAAGGTAAAATCCCATCGCACGCAGATCGTCCTGCCATTCATCCTCTTTCCACGCGAAAATCTCCGCGAGAAAATTTCCCGTCAGCCCCGCCACATAGTCGATGTCCTTCCGCCCGTCCTTTTCCGCCTCGGAAAGCAGACGGATATTCTGCTCAAGAGCCTCCGCCTGCCTTGGATACTGCTTACGCAGCCGCATGTAATCCTTTTTCAGCGCGGCCGCCATCGCCAGACGCGGGTATCTGCGCTCATCTCTCCAGTCGTCCTCGAGCTTCTGCCACGAGAGCATCACGCACATATCGGCGGCATAGCAGACCGCCTCGTTCTCCACATGCATGTGCTTCATCACCGGATGCGGAAGGCAGCGGCGGTACGAGATCTCTTCTTCCGGCTCATACAGGCCGGTTAAGAGAATTGCCAGAAACGTCAGATCATAGTTTAACATCAACTGGGCGATCCGTCCATACCTGACGTGAAGATTGCGGCACAAACCGCAGTAAAAACCGCGGTATTCCGTGTATTCCTTCAGCTTCAGCTCCTGTTCATTCACATAAATATATCCAAACATACCCGCCCGCTCTTTCTTTCCGGCTTCCCGCGCCTGCCTCCGGCTTCCCGCCTTCAGCTCTTTTTGGTAAATTCATGACCGCATTTCGGGCAGGTAATGCAGATCCTGCCTTTCCCGCGCGGGATACGGATCTTCTGCCTGCAGGACGGGCAGTGATAAATATGGTAATTCTTCCTCTGCTCCCGCTGGCGCGCGGTGAGACCGAGTTTTGAGAGCAGACGGCCTTTCATTGAGAGATATTTCTGGTTTTCCGCCCAGCGCGCCGCGTGATTCCTGGAAAACATGCGGTAGTAGCTGACCACGAGCAGCCCCAGGGAAACCGCGTAAAACAGATTCGATCTGGTAAACGCGTTCGCGATTATGCATACAATAAACAGTACCAGGATAAACCTGGAAAGTTCATCCGCTCCATATCTTCCCCGCATAAACCTGTTAAAACGTTCTTTCATAATCCAATGCCCCTTCTTCCGTACGAAACTTTCATCCCGCGGCGCGGACAGCGCCGGGCACAAAAGCCGACCGCTTTTTTAGTACCTTACCGCCCGAAGCGTTTCATGTCAACGAAAACCGTGATTATTTATACAAATTTTAGAAAGCATAGTTACTGTTCACTCCCTTGCAGGTCGTGAACGGGACAGCGCATGTGTGAACTGAAGCAAAGCGTACACCTCGGTTCACGCATCGGCCGCGGGCGGCGCCAGAGGAAAACTGACGGAGGTTTCAAACAGGGTGCCGTCCGTTCTCACTTTGAATTTCCCTCCCATAAGCTGCGTCAGGTTCTGCGCGATCGAGAGCCCGAGTCCGCTCCCCTCCGTGCTTCGGCTCCTGTCCCCGCGCACGAACCGGCCGGTCAGCTCGTCGGCCTCGATCTCAATCTCCTGCGCCGACGTGTTCTGCAGGGACAGCTTTGCTTCCCCGTCCTGAACCTTCAGCGCGATGCGGATCTCCGTGCCTTCTTTCGCGTATTTGCAGATATTCCCCATCAGGTTTTCCAGGACGCGCCAGAGCTGGGCCCCGTCCGCCATGATATACAGCGGCCGCGTCTCCAGTTCCCAGGCCGCGGTCAGATTCCGCTCCTCGAACCGCTCCTGAAATTCCCCGTACGCCTGCTCCAGGATGCTGGAAAACTGCAGGCGCATTATGTCAAGCTCCACATTCCCCGAACTGATCCTGCTCGCTTCCACAAGATCCTCCGTCAGCTGCTTCAGCCTCTGGGATTTCTGCTCAAGGACCTCGATATAATGCCGCACTTTTTCTCCCTCCGGATTCTCCCGTTTGAGCAGATCGACATAATTTACGATCGACGTCAGCGGCGTTTTCAGGTCATGCGACACGTTCGTGATCAGTTCCGCCTTCAGCCTCTCATTCTTGACGATCGCCTGCACCGCCTCCTGCAGGCCGTCCCCCATGTCGTTGATCGCCCGCGCCATCTCATAGGTCTCTCCCTGCAGCGTGGACGTATCGATCTTGTAAGTCAGATCGCCGGTGGAAATCTGGTGGATCCCCTCCCAGACGCTCTGTTTCCCGACCAGATCGCGGAGCAGATACAGCAGCACAAGCATATCGAGAACCAGCACGAAGAACACGCCGACCGTCTTGAAAAACACAAGAAACAGAAAATTCAGCGCGAAAAACACAAGATAGAGCATCAGAAAATGCCACGACCTGATTCTCGAAGAGGTGACCTGCTTCCAGCTGTGCAGGAGCATATGGCAGATGCTGTTCGACCAGAGCGTCCTGCTCTTAATGCGCCGTGCAAAGCTCGCGGCGCCCGAGAGAATGACCAGATATCCCGCCGCCGCCGTCAGCGATACGAGATTCCGGTCGGCGCTCAGGATCGTATTTTTCTCAGGGATCAGCGACATGGTCCAGACCGCAAAGACGACCGCGAAACACAGATAGATGCAGATCGTCAGCTCGGCAGGCACCGCGTCCGCCCTGTAGAGGCGCACCTTTCCGCCTTTGCGGTCAATCCCGGCTCCCAGCATGGTGAGCAGAAAGCCGGCCAGCAGGACAAGCGCGGAACCCGTCCCGAGAACCGCCGAGGCCAGCAGGATATCGCCGCGCTGCACATAAAAGCTGGCATACGTCTTAAGCTCGTCGCTTACCGGCCAGTCTGGATTGAACGCAAGAAGCACTTTTTCGTTCGTATTCACAAAGCGGTTCATCATGAACCAGTCCGCCGCTTCTTCATTCAGCACGTTATCCGGATTGGCGACCATGATATTAAAGCTGCGCTCTCCCTCGTAAAGATTGACAAACCCCTCCTCCTGGCTCAGCCTGCGGACCGCGGAATCGTAATCCTCCGCCTCCAGATTCGTGTACAGCTCGCCCGTCACCGTGTTTTCAATACAGTAGCGGAGATTACTGGGGGCATACCGCGACCAGCTCTCCTCCTGCAGCGTCCGGTATTCCGAATACCTCTCACGGATATCCCTGGCAGTCTGCGCAAGCGTGCGGTAAATATTCAGCACAAAGCCCGCCGAGTCGGAGTACCACCTCGAACATTCCGCGAGGGAAATGCCGGTCACCGGCAGGATCGTCTCCAGCGTTCCCGCCTGCAGGTCAAGGCGCTCCCCGGCCGCAAGCCCGCCGCCGGCCGCCTCGCTGACTGCTTTGCTGATGGCCGCCTCCATCCGTTCCAGGCTTCCGTCGCTTCCGAACTGAAGAAGATCCTTCAGCCGGTAGGTCGTATTCATATCCTTCACGGAAGCGTTCCCTTTTCCATAGGACTGGATATCGATCTCCTTTTCTCCGTCAAACACTTCGTCCGTCTCGAAAAGCTCGCTGTTCTGCTGCCCCTTGATCTTATTTCTGACGATCGCGTCCACCTGCTCAAAAAACAGATCCGATTCCTCAAATCCTCCGGCAGCCTCCCGGATACTGTCGGAACCGTCCAGCCAGAAAGCGGCATTCAGCAGACAATAACACAGGATGCCTGCCGCCGCCGCCTGCAAAAGAAACAGAAGCGCTTTTACGCTCCGCCTGTAAATCAGATCTCTCACACCGCCACCTCTTCACCGCAGATCTTTCCCGGAGCTTCCCGGAGCTTTTCAGATTTCTGCTCCCTCCGGAGTTTTTCAGCTTTCTGCTTTCCGGGACTTTCCGCTTCTCTCCGAAGCTTTCCGTCTTTTGCTCCTCCGGAGCTTTTCTCAGATCTTTTCTACTTTATATCCGATGCCCCAGATCACTTTCAGATACCGGGGATTTTTCGGGTCGATCTCAATCTTTTCGCGGATATGGCGGATGTGCACCGTCACCGTATTATCCGCTCCGTACGCCTCCTCCTTCCAGATCTCCTCATAGATCTGCTCGATGGAGAAAACCTTGCCCTGATTTTTCACGAGAAACAGCAGGATGTTGTACTCGATCCGCGTCAGCTTCACCGGCTCCCCGTCAACCGTAACCTCCTTGCGGTCGTCGTTGATCATCAGGCCGCCCGTCCGGTAGATTTTCTCCGAGGTCTCCTGCTGCAGCGAGCCGAAGTCCGTATACCTGCGGATCTGCGATTTCACGCGCGCCAGAAGTTCCAGCGGGTTAAACGGCTTCGTCACATAGTCGTCCGCCCCCAGATTCAGACCGAGCACCTTGTCCGTATCCTGCGATTTCGCGGACAGAATGATAATCGGAATGCTGCTCTCCTCCCGGATCTTCATGATCGCGTGGATCCCGTCCATCTCAGGCATCATCATGTCGAGAATCAGCAGATGCACCTCGTTCTCTTTCAGAATCTGAAGCGCCTCCAGTCCGTTGTACGCCTTCAGAACCCGGAACCCCTCCTGCGACAGATAAATTTCAATCGCGTCCACGATCTCTTTTTCATCATCACATACCAGAATATTATACATAAACGCCGCCCCTTTCCTTTTTTCGTTTTCTCAGCCCTCTACAGAAAGATTATCATAACAAAAGAACGGAGGCAAGATTTCTGTCGCGACATTTTTTTGTAATTTTTTACAAAAACTTATTTAACACGTCCCCGTAATATGATATAATAAACATGATATGTGCTCCGAAACGGACGCAGTATATTAAAATGGGATGCCGCCCCTGTATTCCTGCCGCAGCCGCAGTTCCCTGTTCACACGGCGGCCGGCGCATATGGCGTGCGGACCGGAAGCTCCCTGTCCGCATGGCAGCCGGCGCATATAGCATGCGGGCCGGAAGCCCCCTGTTCCCGCAGCGGTACGCAGACCTGCCGTATTTCTGTCACGGAGGCAGCGGCGGCATTGTAAAGGAGAGGACTATGAAAAAAACAAAAATCATCTGCACAATGGGCCCGAATTCGGATAACCCGGAAATCCTGGAAGCTCTGATCAAAAACGGTATGGATATCGCGAGATTCAATTTCTCCCATGGTACGCATCCGGAACAGAAGGTCCGCATGGACGCTCTCAAAGAGGCGAGAAAGAAACTGAAAAAGCCGATCGCCATCCTTCTGGATACAAAAGGACCGGAGATCCGCACAGGCCTTCTGGAGAACGGGAGCAAGGTCACGCTGACCGCCGGCGAGGAATTTATTCTGACGACAGAAGAGATCAAAGGCAATGAGAAGCGCGTTTACCAGACCTATGAGGAGCTTCCGAAGGACGTAAAGCCGGGCAATACGATCCTGATCGACGACGGACTGATCGAACTGAAAGTCAAAGCGGTCGAGGGAACCGAGATCATCTGCGAGATCATGAACGGCGGCGAGCTGGGACAGCGCAAGGGCATCAACGTCCCGAATGTCAAGATCAACCTCCCCGCGATCACGGACAAAGACCGTGAGGACATCATTTTCGGCATCAGCCAGGGCATCGACTTTATCGCGGCATCCTTTGTGCGCAGCGCGGAGGCGATCAAGGAGATCAAACAGATCCTGAAGGATTTCAACGCGGAGTACATCAATGTCATCGCGAAGATCGAGAACGCGGAAGGCATTGACAACATCGACAAGATCATCAACGCGGCCGACGGCGTCATGGTGGCCCGCGGCGATATGGGCGTTGAGATTCCCGCCTACGAGGTTCCGCACGTGCAGAAAGAGATCGTCCGCAAGTGCAACCACAAGTACAAACCGGTCATCATAGCGACGCAGATGCTCGATTCCATGATACGCAACCCGCGTCCCACGAGAGCCGAGGTTACCGACGTCGCGAACGCGATCAACGAAGGTACCGACGCGATCATGCTCTCCGGCGAGACGGCAGTCGGCAAGTATCCGGTAGAAGCCCTGAAGATGATGGTTCAGATCGCGGAGTCCACCGAGCAGAACCTCAGCTTCGAGTCCAACGTGGATTACCGTTCGCTCCGCGGAGACGCGAACGTGTCCAACGCAGTCGGAGCGGCGGCTGTCAACACGGCGACCTATGTCAACGCGAAATGCATCGTCACGCCGACCATGTCCGGCCTCACCGCGCGCCTGATGTCGAACTTCCGTCCGTCCATCCCGGTTTACGCGGTATCCCCGAACGAGTGGGCGCAGCGCAGGATGCAGATCTACTGGGGCGTCACCCCGCTTCAGGGATATCATGAGGATTCCACCGAGAATATCATCTCGCACTCGATGTATATCGTGAGGCGCGACGGTTATGTGCAGTCCGGCGATATCGTGGTCTTCACGGCAGGCGACCCGGCTACCAACATGATCAAAGGAAAAGGCGCCATGACCAACATGCTGCACGTGATTCAGGCGAAATAAGCAGAGTTTTCAGACAAAAGTCCTTACAGATGAAAAATTTTTACGGAAAAACACCCCGGAATCCGGGGTGTTTTCTGTATGCGCAGGAGGGAAAAACCGCCTCCTGCTCGATTCATGTTTACGTGCGTCACATTTATGCAGAGACGCCGCGAACCGCTTCACGCTTCCGCAGCCCTGTCCGGCGCGCACGGCCCTTTCGCTCAGTCCTGAATGACCCTTCCGGCATACACCGCGTTTCCTCCGATTCCGCTGGTGATGATGCCTGCCCGGGAATTCGCGGCCTGCACAACCGCTCCGTTTCCGATGTACATGCTTACATGATAGATCGTGCTTCCATTATAATAGAAGATCAGATCTCCCGGCAGCGCCTGGCTGATCGGTATCCGCTGACAGTAAGCGGCCTGATCCCAGGTGACGCGCGGAATGGAATAGCCGAACTGCGCGTAGATCGTCTGAACGAAACCGGAGCAGTCCGCCCCGTGCGTCAGACTTGTGCCGCCCCAGACATAGGGATTGCCGACAAACTGAAGCGCGTAGTTTACGATCGTCTCCCGGAGCAGCTGGCTTGTGGACGCCTTCCGCACCGAAGTAAGTGTATAGTAGCAGGCGCGGTTGTCGCGCGGAGAGACCAGAACCTCCGCCAGAGAGAACATTTCCTCGCCGTTCTGCGCGACCCGGCCGGCGGCCTCGTCCCCGCGGATCAGAGAAGCAGCCTGTACAAAGCCGCGCGCGTCTCCTGATTCCACAAAGACCCATTCCGATCCCGTATCTTCCAGAATATAGCAAAGTCCTCCGTCCGAAAGACGCCCGGTCACGCGCGAGGACGTCTTTTTCTGCTCATAGATATTCACGCTGCCTGACGCGATCGCGTATACCTTATCCGCGAGGACGTCGCTCACCGTCGTCGTCGTATAGGTAAGCGCCGCGTTGTCCGTTCTGGCAAGCGTAAGACGCGCCTCGGGGAGTTCGCCGCCCCGGACGCTGATGATCCGGTCCGCGACCTCGCCGGTCACGATATCCCCGCGGTTCACAAACCCGCGGACGTTGCCGGATTCTATGTAGACCCATTCCTTTTCTTCATCTTTGAGTATATAGCAGATTCCGTAGTAATCGAGTTCGCCCACCACCCGGTAGGTGTCCCCTTTTCCCTCGTAAACCTGGCAGCCTTCCTTCGAGCAGACCACCGCGCACCGCTTATCCACCTGCGTGAACCGGTATTCATCCCCGAAAAATACTTTATCCAGATCATATTCGGGAATCGGCACCAGATCGGTATCCAGCGCGTACTGCGTCACCTCGACAATCTCCAGAATCAGTTCCGTTTCCTCCGATTCTGATTCCGATTCTTCTTCTGATTCCGACTCTTCCTCCTGCCCGGACTCCTCTTCCGTTTCCTCCTCGTCCTCCGTGTCGATCACGGACTCGGACTCCGGCTCGTCCGGCTCTCCGAGAATGATATCTTCTTCCTCATCGGTCAGATCTTCCGTCTCCCCGTCCTCTGCCGATCCGGAGTCTTCCCCGACAGTCTCAATCCGGGTTTCCTCTCCCGGCAGGGCGGGCATATCCTCCTCAAGCGCTCCCATCTCGGACGCGCTGACGCACAGCCGCGCCGAGACTGCCAGCATCAGGCATAAGCCAACTGTCAAAAATTTCTTCCTGTGCAACTTAATCACCCCTGATCTTCCTGATCCCTGAATCTCCATCTTTTTGCTGCGGTTCGCTCCCTGCGGCCATGAACGCGGCACGCTTTGCGGGATGACAGCATGTGAACTGCAGCATCTTTCCTTTCTCCCCTGTGGGATACGGCAGAATACCTTCTGTACTCTGCGGATCCTTATCAGAATATGCCTTTATCTGAACGTCTGTCTCCTCCTGATTTTTTAAGATTTCATTAAATTTCTCACCGGAAATCCCTCTTACAGTACCACAATTTTTAAAAAAAGTCCATATAATTAACAAAATATACACATTTTCATCATGGTAATTATTTCATTGCCGCTCATGCGGCCGCCGTATTTTCTCACTTCCTCCAGGTGTTTCTGGAGAACAGGATCAGCAGCGGAAACAGTTCCAGACGTCCGGCCAGCATGTCAAAAGTCAGAACCAGCGTGGAAAAAGCGGAATATCCGCTGAAATTACAGGTCGGACCCACCCGCTCGAGCCCCGGTCCGATGTTGTTCATCGTCGCCGCGACGGCGGTAAAGTTCGTCGTAAAATCAAAATTATCGATCGAGATCAGCAGAAGCGAAACCCCGAAGATCAGGACGTACGTCGCGAGGAACACGCAGACTGAACGGATCACCGCCGTCTCCACCATTTTCCCGTCCACTTTCAGCGTCCTGACCCTGCGCGGATGGGCGATCAGATTCAGCTCCCGCCGCACGGCCTTCAGAAGGATCAGGATCCTCGAAACCTTGATGCCGCCGCCCGTACTTCCCGCGCAGGCGCCGATAAACATCAGAATCACAAGGATCGTCTTTGAGAAGCTCGGCCAGATATCAAAATCCGTCGTCGCGAAACCGGTCGTCGTGATGATCGAAGCCACCTGGAACGCGGCATGGCGGAGCGCCTCCGCCAGAGAGTCAAACATCCCGGCTATGTTGGCCGTGATCAGCACGATCGCCGTGAAAATAATCATAAGGTAAAGGCGCACCTCGCTGGACTGGGCCGCAAGCCGCGGCTTCTTCTTCAGGATCAGATAATAAACGTTAAAATTTACGCCGAACAGAATCATAAACACGGTGACTACGACCTGAATATACGGGGAATAGCCTCCGATACTGTCATTTTTTACGCCGAAGCCTCCGGTGCCGGCCGTGCCGAACGTCGTCGTCAGCGCGTCAAACAGCGGCATCCGCCCGAGCAGCAGAAAGATAAGCTGCAGAAGCGTCAGCGCCAGATACATTTTGTAGAGCAGAAGCGCCGTGCTTTTCACCTTAGGAACCAGCTTCCCGACGATCGGGCCGGGGCTTTCCGCTTTCATCATATACATGTTCGTTCCGCCCGCAAGCGGCAGGACAGCCATCACAAACACCAGAACGCCCATGCCTCCGACCCAGTGCGTGAAGCTTCTCCAGAACAGCAGGCATCTCGGAAGCGGCTCCACTTCCGCGAGAATGCTCGATCCGGTAGTCGTAAAGCCGGACACGGTCTCAAACAGCGCATCTATATAGGAAGGGATCGCCCCCGCGAACACAAACGGAAGCGCCCCAAGCGCACTCAGCACAATCCAGCTGAGCGCGACCGCCACAAAACCTTCCCGCGCGTAGATCGATGTGTTTTCCGGTCTTTTTCTTGTCAGAGGAACTCCGACAGCAAGACAGATCATGATGGTCAGCAGCAGAGAAACGATCGCTTTCTCCCGGTATATCACGCCGGTCAGGAAGGAAGGGAGCAGAAACACCGCTTCAAAATTGATGACCCAGCCGGTCACATATAAGATCATTCTGTAATTCATGGCGCCCCTCCAAATTTACCGCAGAATATCACTGATATCATTCAGACCCGTCATCTGTGTGATAATGATAACCGTATCGCCCCGCTGGAGCACGTCGCTGCCCCGCGGCACAATCATTTTTCCGCTGCGGGTGATGCTCGCGACCAGGATTCCCTTGCGGATCTTCAGCTCCTGAAGCGGAGTGTCCGTCACGCGGGAATTCTCATGGATATAAAACTCCAGCGCCTCCGCCTTGTTGTCGATGATGCGGTGGAGCGTCTCCACATTGCTCCCCAGCGAATTTTTCATCGAGCGGACGTACTGGATAATAAACTCGGACGTAAGATTTTTCGGATGAACGACCGTGTCCAGGTCAAGCTCGCGGATCACCTCGTCGAACGAGATGCGGTTGATCTTGGTGATCACTTTCCTGGAGCCGGCTTTTTTCGCGTACAGCGAAAGCAGCACGTTCTCCTCGTCGATATTTGTGAGCGCGGCAAACGCGTCGGCCTTCTTCAGGCCTGCCTCAAGGATCAAATCCTTATCCGTGCCGTCCCCGTTGATGATCGTCGCCTTCGGCAAAAGCTCGCAGAGCCGGTTGCAGCGGTCGATATCCTTCTCAATGATCTTTACCTTCACCCCGTTTGACAGCAGCGTAATTGCCAGATAATAAGTGATTGATCCGCCTCCTGTGATCAGGATGCTTTTGATCTGGTTCGAGACAAGCCCGATCTGACGGAAGAAATTGTTGGCATCCGCGGACGCTCCGACGATCGAGACAAGATCCCTGGCCTGCAGCTTGAAATTGCCGTCCGGTATGATGAGCTCATCCCCCCGCTCGATCGCGCAGATCAGGATATTCTTCCGCATTTTGCCCGGAATATCGACAATGCGCTGATCCCCCAGCACGGAATTTTCGGGCACACGGAACTTCAGGAGCTCCGCGCGGCTCTTCGCGAAACCGTCCACCTCGATCGCGGACGGATATTTCAGGATACGCGAGATCTCCCTGGCCGCTATCTGCTCCGGGTTGATCACCATCGCGAGTCCAAGCTCTTCTTTTATGTAGTTGAGTTCCGCGCTGTACTCCGGATTGCGCACCCGGGCGATCGTATGGCAGTTTCCTGCCTTTTTCGCGATCAGGCAGCAGAGCAGATTCAGCTCGTCCGAACCGGTCACCGCGATCAGAAGATCCGCGTGCTCCACGTCGGCGTCCATCTGCGTCGAATAGTTCGCGCCGTTTCCGATCACGCCCATGATGTCATACTGGCTCGAAAAATCCTCCACGATCTTTTCCCTGTTATCAATCACCGTAATATCATTATTCTCACTGCTCAGTTCCGCGGCAAGTGCCTGTCCCACTTTGCCCAGCCCTACCACAATAATTTTCATACGTACACCTTCTCTTCATAGTCCAATACCGCGGCGCCGGGGCCAGAAAATATCTGCTGTGGAACATCCTGCCATCCTGTCCTCTCTGACCGTACGGCACTGCACCCTGATTATATATAGATACCCGGCATTTTTCAAGAAAAAAATACAGAGACGGCTGCCTCTTTCTTCCTCTGCTGTTCGATATTCGATACATCCGCTCTCCGTTCTTGACGAAACCGCCTCCATCTATTATGATGGATACGGCTTTATCAGTTATCACGAATGAAGGAGGCAGCATTTATGGGTGGATTTTTCGCAGTCGCTTCAAAGGAGTCCTGCGTACTTGACCTGTTTTTTGGAACTGATTACCACTCCCATCTCGGCACACGGCGCGCCGGCATGGCTGTTTACGGAAAAAAAGGATTTGACCGCGCCATTCACAATATTCAGAATTCCCCGTTCCGGACCAAATTCGAGCGGGACGCCGAGGATCTGGAGGGAAATCTCGGCATCGGATGCATCTCCGACTTTGAGCCGCAGCCGCTTCTCGTCAACTCCCATCTCGGGAGTTTCGCGATCACCACGGTCGGCAAAATCAACAACGCGGACCAGCTGGTGGACGAATGCTTTAAATTCGGACATACCCATTTTCTAGAAATGAGCGGAGGAACGATCAACCCGACCGAGATCACCGCCGCCCTGATCAATCAGAAGTCCTCGATCGTCGAGGGACTTCGCTACGTACAGGAACGCGTCGACGGTTCCCTGACCGTCCTTCTGCTGACCCCGACGGGCATTTACGCGGCCCGCGACCGGCTTGGCCGAACGCCCGTCATCATCGGCCGCAAGGAGACCGCTTTCTGCGCTTCCTTTGAAAGTTTTGCCTACCTGAATCTCGGATATGAAGATTACAAGGAGCTTGGACCCGGAGAGATCGTCTTTATGACCCCGGAGGGAGTTGAGACGGTCAGCGAGCCCGGCAAAGAGATGAAAATCTGCTCTTTCCTCTGGGTCTATTACGGATACCCGACTTCCTGCTATGAGGGCGTCAACGTCGAGGCCATGCGCTATGAATGCGGCCGCCTGCTGGCCAAGCGCGACAACGTTCATCCTGACAGCGTCGCCGGCGTTCCGGATTCCGGCACCGCGCACGCGATCGGCTACTCCAACGAGTCCAGGATCCCGTTCGCGCGGCCGTTCATCAAATACACGCCGACCTGGCCGCGTTCCTTCATGCCGGTCAATCAGGAGCAG
>CANRGB010000027.1 GCA_947630005.1 uncultured Lachnospiraceae bacterium | reverse complement strand
TCACAAGCGGGTGATGGGAATCGAACCCACGTGTCCAGCTTGGAAGGCTGGTGTTCTACCATTGAACTACACCCGCATATACCCTGATCCTGATTCAAAACTCGGGGTGACAGGATTCGAACCTGCGGCCTCCTGGTCCCAAACCAGGCGCTCTAGCCAAGCTGAGCCACACCCCGGTATCAGGTATTGAAACGCCCTTTCCTTGACGCGTGTGTTATTATATAATACCTTCCCGGAAATGTCAACCACTTTTTTATGATTTTGCAGGAGGATTTTCTTTCAACGCTTCCCGCAGGATTCCCTTGACTTTATAGATAAATTTATCTATAATTTCTTTATAAAGGAGGTGTTTTTATGCCAGCAATTCGTTCCAGCGCAGACCTGCGCAACCACTATAATGAAATATCCAGTTTCTGCCACGACTATCTGGAACCTGTTTTCATCACGAAAAACGGGAAAGGCGATCTCGCCGTAATGAGCATCGAAGCATACGAACAGCTTACAGGCCGTTTTGAACTGTACGGCCTGATCCAGGAAGGTCTGGAAGATGCCGCCGCCGGCAATACCCGCCCGTTTTCTGACGCCATGGCAGATCTGAGGAGGCGAAGAGAACGATGAGTTATTCTCTGCATATCACACGGATGGCGGAAAAGGATATGAGCCAGGCTGCGGATTATATTGAATTTGTTCTGAAAAACCCACAGGCCGCCGATCATCTGCTGGATACAGCAGAAAAACAGATCAATGCTCTGTCCCTGTTCCCCAAAAAGCATCCCCTCGCAGAAGACAAAGTTCTCGCCTCCTGGGGAGTCCGTTTTACACAGGTAAACAACTATCTTGCTTTCTACATTGTCTCAGATGAAGACCAACAGGTAACTGTTATAAGATTCCTGTATGCAAAAAGCGACTGGAATTCCATTTTGAAGCTCGGTTTTCCACTTATATAAAGCGTGAAAGTTTCTTTCTTTTCAATGCCGGCTTCTCAAAGGTAAGGTGGGCGGAAACCCGCCTTATTTTTTGTTGTCACAGAAAATTTTACCTCGTGCACAACATTGATTCCTTCTATTTGCTGCCCGCGCGCCCGCATGCTGCGTCAGCGGCTGATTTTTAATAAATCCGGAACGTCCGGACCGCCCAGCGCATGAACTTGTAGGCCGGCGTTTCAAGCTCTTTCGCCGCCTCCTGCAGCTTCTCCCGGATCGGGATTCCCTGCGGACAATGCCGCTCGCATTTGCCGCAGCGGATACACTGGGACGCGCTGGAGGTTTCGTGGCGCATCGCGGTTGACTGCAGATACTCCCACAGTCCCGACTTTTTCCCTTCCGTATAGCGGAGATTATAGCAGTGGAACGTCATGGGGATGTCCACTTTCTGCGGACACGGCATGCAGTAGCCGCAGCCTGTGCAGCCGACCTTCATGTTCCGGTTGATCTCCTCCTTCACCGCCTCGATCAGGGCAAAATCTTCTTCCGTAAACTGTCCTGCCTGTGCGTCCGAGGCGATGCGGAGATTTTCCTGCACCATCTCCAGGGAATTCATGCCGGAAAGCACGCAGGTCACCTGGGGCTGATCCCAAAGCCACCGAAGGCCCAGTTCCGCTGGCGTTCTCTTTTTCTCATCCTGCGCGATCCGCTTTTTTGCGCCGGCCGGCAAGTCATTGACCAGTCTCCCGCCCCGCAGCGGTTCCATGATGATGACCGGAACCCCTTTCTGCCCGGCGTACTCCAGTCCTTTTCTTCCGGCCTGACTGTGCTCATCCAGATAATTGTACTGCATCTGGCAGAAATCCCAGTCGTACGCATCCAGAAGGCGGATAAAATTACCGGTATTTCCGTGATAGGAAAATCCGATATTGCGGATTTGACCGGCCTTTTTCTTCTCGGCAATCCACTCCTGCACTCCCAGGGCCGTCAGCTTCTCCCAGGTCTTCACGTCGTTCAGCATATGCATCAGATAATAGTCGATGTAATCCGTCCGAAGCCTTTTCAGCTGCTCCTGAAACGTCCGCTCAAGCCCCGCGCGTGACTTGATCAGATAGTGCGGAAGCTTGGTCGCCAGATTGATGTCCTTCCTGCAGCCGTTTTTCTCCAGAATCTCCCCGACCGCCGCCTCGCTGCCGGAGTAGACGTAGGCTGTGTCAAGGTAATTGACGCCGCCGCGGATCGCACACATTACCTCCTGCTCCGCTTTGCCGATATCGATCGAAGAACCGTTCTTTGTAAAGCGCATGCAGCCATACCCAAGAATCGACAGCTTGTTTCCCGTTCTGTCCGTCCTGTAATTCATATCGTATTCCCTTCCTGTCCCGAAGACCGCTTCACAGTTCTGCTTTTCCCGGCTGTTTATTCTTTCTCTGAAAAGTATAGCGCGGCAGGCAGTTCCCAACAGGCCTCCGGAGCTTTCATGCATTTTGCGCGCAGCGCCTCAGCAGCGCACCATATCCCTTGTGATATCCGAAATCCGGCGCGCCCCGCACATTGCCATCGTATCCGCAAGCTCCGCCCCGATCTTTTCTATGTAAAGCTTCACGCCTTCCTCTGCTCCGCCGTAAACGGCCGTCACAAACGGGCGGCAGATCAGCACTCCGTCAGCTCCAAGCGCGAGCGCTTTGAATACGTCGGTTCCCGTGCGGATGCCTCCGTCCACAAAGACTTTCATCCCGCTCCCCTTCACGCTGCCTGCGATCTCTTCGAGGACTTCCGCCGTAGCTGGACACTGATCCAGCACACGGCCGCCGTGATTGCTGACGACAATCGCCGAGGCTCCGGCTTCAAGCGCTTTTTTCGCTCCCTTTACCGTCATGATGCCTTTCACAATAAACGGCACGCCGGCGAGTTTTACGATCTCTTTCAGCTCCTCAACGGTCTTGCTCCCGGCAGGCGGCGTCATGTTTTTCAGGAACGGAAGTCCAGCCGCATCGATATCCATCGCCGCCGCAAAGCATCCGGATTCCCGGCAGAGCTCCAGTTTCTCCCGAATCGTATCGAGGTTCCACGGCTTTACCGTCGGCACGCCAAAACCGTCCGCCGCCGCGATCGCCTCCGTCGCGCCGCGCATCACCGCAGGATCCGTGCCGTCGCCTGTAAAGGCGGCGATCCCGCTCTCACGGCAGGCACTGACCAGAATTTTATTGTAGGCAAGATCATTATATTTTTCTCCGTAATGAAGATTCACGGCGCCCACCGGACCCGCAAAGAACGGATAGCGGAACGTTCTGCCGAACAGTTCAGCCGAGGTATCTGCCGCCCCGTTCTCACAGAGCGTATCCATGTTTACCCGGATCTCTTTCCACTTATCATAGTTGCGTACCGCCGTGTCTCCGATCCCTTTGGCGCCCGGTCCCGGGATCTGATTTGAGCATGCCCTTCCATTGCAGACGGCGCATGCCCTGCAGTATTTTCCGATACATTCCTTCGCCTGTTCCAGTACTTCCTGATATGTCATTGTTTCCTCCTTTGTCCTTTTCTCTGATTTTCTCTAATTGTTTCTTTTCGCCGCTGTCCGTTCCTTCGATTTCTGATCGTTTTTTACCATTGTACGCTCCTTCGCGGTCCATGCCGAACGCAGACCCGCAGGTTTTACCCCAGCGCCACATCCAGGATCATCATAACCGCAAAGCCTGCCGCGAATCCGATTGTCCCGATATTGGTGTGTTCCCCTTCGACTGCCTCCGGAATCAGCTCCTCCACGACCACATACAGCATCGCGCCGGCAGCCAGAGCCAGAAGGTACGGCAGCATTTTTGTGACAAACTGTGCCAGAAACAGCGTGACGCCTCCGGCGATCGGCTCCACGATCCCGGAAAGTGTTCCGTAAAGAAACGCCTTGCGCCTGTTCATCCCTTCCTCGCTCCGAAGCGGCAGACTGACCACGGCTCCCTCCGGAAAGTTCTGGATCGCGATCCCGATTGAGAGCGCCATCGCCCCCATAAAGGTGACGTTCGCCTGATCGGTCAGCAGGCCGGAAAAGATAACGCCCACGGCCATGCCCTCCGGGATATTGTGCAGCGTCACGGCAAGGACAAGCATCGTTGTTTTTTTTAACGTACATTTTGGCCCTTCGGGTTCGTCGCTTCCCATATGAAGATGCGGAATCAGCATATCCATGGCAAGCAGGAACGCGAAACCGGCGGCCATCCCGACCACGGCAGGAAAAAACGCCAGACGCCCCAGGCTTCCGGACATATCCATCGCCGGAATCAGCAGCGACCAGACAGAAGCCGCGACCATCACGCCGGAGGCGAACCCCAGCAGCACCTTCTGCAGTTTTGCGTTCAGATCATTCCGTACAAAAAACACACAGGCCGCCCCGGCAGTCGTCCCGAGAAACGGAAGAAGCAGCCCCGCCAGTATTTCCATACCTGTCACCCGCCTTTCTTATCTTGTCACAGAATTTACAAAAATTTTATCAAATTCATTTTTTCCTGTCAATCCTGTTCCTATTCATAATTCCGTCATATCTATTCTATGCGCCTGCTTCCCCATGTGTGACCCCGCCGCGGATCAGCCGGCATCTGCTTCGTCTCTTATTTGTTAGCACTCACTAAAAATGAGTGCTAATTTTCTCTTGACATTTTCTTTTCGCGGTATTAAGATAAGGAAAGTAAATGCGCCGGGCATCTGTTTTTGCCCCCGGATTAAAACAAAAGCATAATAAAACCATCACTTATAAAAGGAGTTGTTGTAAATGAGCAAAAAAACAGGAAGTCTTTCCATCAACAGCGAAAATATTTTTCCGATTATCAAGAAATGGCTGTATTCCGACCATGACATCTTTGTCCGCGAGATGATCTCGAACTGCTGCGACGCGATCACAAAGCTTGCGAAGCTCGAGATGATGGGCGAATATACGTACCCGGACGACTACAAAAAACGCGTTCAGGTTATCGCGGATCCGGAAGCGAAGACGCTGAAATTCATCGACAACGGTCTCGGCATGACAGCGGACGAGGTCGAGGAGTATATCACGCAGATCGCTTTCTCCGGCGCGACCGACTTTCTGAACAAATACAAGGACAAGACGACGGAAGATGAGATCATCGGCCATTTCGGCCTTGGCTTCTACTCTGCGTTCATGGTGGCAGATGAGGTTCACATCGATACGCTCTCCTACCAGGCAGGCGCAGCTCCGGTGCACTGGGAATGCGACGGCGGCACCGAGTACACACTCGAGGAGGGCACGAAGACGACGGTCGGCACCGAGATCACGCTCTTCCTCGGAGAGGACAGCGTGGAATTTTCCAATGAATACCGCGTGCGCGAAGTCATCGAGAAATACTGCTCCTTCATGCCGGTCGAGATCTTCCTCTCCAAGGCGAACGCCCCACAGGAGTACGAGACGATCGACGAGGAGGAGCTCCGGGAGGACGATGTGATCGTCGAGCGTATCCATGAGGACGCGAAGACCGAGGAGCGCGAGAATGAAAACGGAGAGAAAGAGGTCGTTGAAACTTCCCCGGCACGCGACCGCGTAAAGATCAACAGACGTCCCGTCTCCTTAAGCGACACGAATCCGCTGTGGGCAAAGCACCCGAATGACTGTACCGAGGAGGAATACCGCTCCTTCTACCGCAAGGTCTTCCTGGACTACAAGGAGCCGCTGTTCTGGATCCACCTGAATATGGACTATCCGTTCAACCTCAAGGGAATCCTCTACTTCCCGAAGATCAACACGGAATACGATTCGATCGAGGGCACGATCAAGCTGTACAACAACCAGGTTTTCATCGCGGATAACATCAAGGAGGTCATCCCGGAATTCCTGATGCTCTTAAAAGGCGTCATCGACTGTCCGGATCTGCCTCTGAACGTATCGAGAAGCGCGCTGCAGAACGACGGCTTTGTAAAGAAGATTTCCGATTATATCACCAAGAAGGTTGCGGATAAGCTCACCGGCATGTGCAAGACCGACCGCGAAAACTACGAAAAATACTGGGACGATATCAGTCCGTTCATCAAATATGGCTGCATCAAGGATCACAAGTTCGGCGAGCGGATGACGGACTACATCCTTTACAAGAATCTGGACGGCAAATATCTGACCACAAAGGATCTGATCGAGGAAGAAAAAGCCGCCAAAGAAAATGAAGAAGCGAAGGATGCTGCGGAAACGGAGAACGCTGATTCTTCCGCCGGGACGGAAACCGCCGACGCAAAAGAGGCTGAAACCGCCGCTGACGCAGAGACTGACGACAGCGCAGATTCCGAAGAAGACAAAGAAAAAGAGAAGACCACGATCTACTACGTGACCGACGAGGTTCAGCAGAGCCAGTACATCAATATGTTCCGCGAGGCCGGCATGGACGCCGTGATCCTGAAGCATAATATCGATACCGCGTTCATCTCCCACATGGAGCAGCTTCACGACACCGTGAAATTCCAGCGCATCGACGCCGACGTGACCGACACGTTCAAGGAAGAGTCCGACGAGGCGTCCCTCAAGGAGACGACCGACACGCTGACTGAGATTTTCCGCAAGGCGCTGAATAAGGAAAAACTGACCGTCAAGGTCGAAAAGCTGAAGAACGCGAACGTCTCCTCGATGATCACGCTGCCCGAGGAGAGCCGCCGTATGCAGGAAATGATGAAAATGTACAATATGTACGGCATGGATCCGTCCATGTTCGGCGGCGAGGAGACGCTGGTGCTGAACGCGAACAACAAGCTTGTCCAGTACGTCGCGGCCCACAAAGACAGCGAGCGGATTCCGATGTTCTGCGAACAGCTCTATGACCTTGCAATGATCGCGCACAAGCCGCTGGAGCCGGAGGAGATGACGAAGTTCATCACCCGGAGCAACGAGATTCTGCTGATGCTGGCGGAGTAATTCATGATACTGCGAAAGTCCGGAAAATAAACGGCCCAGGGACAGGGAGAGACGGGATCTGACCAAGACCCCGCCTCTCTCTGATTTTTCTTATGCGCAGGTCCAGGCATGGAAATCAGCTGCTGACGCAGATTGACAAATCTTCCGAAAACGGGTATCCTTGTCAGGGAATCAAAAGTCCGCGGATCAGTTTTTACTCTGATCTTTCACGGCAGAAGGAGGAACATTCATGAATTACGAGCAGAAACCATTCGGCGGCATATCCGGCAGCACGCTGAAAATGATCGCCATCATCTCCATGCTGATCGACCACACGGGCGCAACCGTCATCCGGGCCGTCGCGCGTCATCCCGCCATCACCGCGGATCCCGGCCGGGCAGCGCTCTGGGCCAGGATTTACCAGTATTCCCGCGATATCGGCCGGATCGCTTTCCCGATCTTCTGCTTTCTGATCGTCGAGGGATTTCTGCACACGCGCAGTCCCAAAAAGTACGCAGGCCGTCTTTTTTTGTTTGCCCTGCTGTCGGAAATCCCGTTTAACCTTGCCTTAAAGGGGAGCCTGTACTACCCGGCCGGACAAAACGTATACTTCACGCTTCTGTTCGGACTTCTCGTGCTCATCGGACTGCAGTATTTCCGGGAACGCCCGTACCTGGGACTTCCGATCATGGCCGCGGGTATGTATGCCGCGCACCTTATGCTTACCGACTACAGTTACAAGGGCGTGTTTCTGATTATCATCCTCTACCTGCTGCGCTTCACACGGATCTATCAGTGCATCGGAGGCGCTGTGGCGGTCGCCTGGGAACTGCCGGCGCCGCTCGCGTTCATCCCCGTCTGGTTTTACAACGGAAAACGCGGCCGGCAGATAAAGTATTTCTTCTACTGGTTCTACCCGGTGCATCTGACCGTGCTGTATTTTCTGAAAACGTACGCGGTTCCGGCAATTCTGGGATAGCCGGGACTGCGCCACGCAGGCGGCATCTGTCATCCGCCCTCTGATTTTACATAAACTGCTGTCATATCTTTGCCTGCGTTAAGATATGCGGCAGTTTTCAGCGTTCGGGGGAAGAATCTGACTGTGCCGTCCGCACGTTCCGCGCGGATAAGAGAAAGAAGCAGTACCAGCATCCCGAAGGGGAAATAACAAAAAGGAGAATCTGAATGAATAAAAAAGAAATTTCCGAGCTTAAACGACTTTTCACAACAGAGCGCTGTCCGGTCACGCGGCTCTGCGGCTGCTACGTCGACGGGGAGAAAAACAGAAAGGCCGAGATCAAAGAAGCGTTTCCCGCTCTCCCTGAGGAAGAAATGTTCAAATATTTTGATATTTTCAAAAAAACGCTCTCCGGCTCCATCGGAAAAACGCTCATGGATCTGGAGTTTCCGATCGAGCAGGAAAAAGAAGGCGGCACACAGGAATTTCTGCTGCGTTTGAGGAACAGCCGCCTGACGGATCAACAGCTGCTTGATGAATTTTACGATAAGATCATTGAATATTTCCCGTATCCGGAAAATTATTACATAGTTCTGATCCACTCCGCCTACGATATTCCAAGGCGCGCGTCGGACAACACGGAACTTTTCGACGCGTCCGACGACGTCTATGAATTTCTGATCTGCAGCATCTGTCCCGTGAAGCTCACAAAGCCGGGACTCTGCTACAATGAGACGGAAAACACAATCACGGAGCGCACGCGTGACTGGTTTGTCGAGGCTCCGGTCACCGGCTTCCTGTTCCCGGCGTTCACGGACCGGAATTCGGATATTCACAGCGCTCTGTTCTTCTCAAAAAGCCCGGAGGACTCCGCCTCTTCCCTTATGGAACGGCTGCTCGGCTGCCCGCTCCCGCTTCCCGCTTCCACACAGAGGGAAACATTCAACACGCTCGTAGCCGACACATTCCAGGAGAACTGTACCTTCGAGACCGTCAAAAACATCCACGAGGCGCTGAACGGTCTGCTCGAGGAGCGCAAAGACGATCCCGAACCGCCGGTGCTCGACGCGTACGACGTCAAACGGCTGCTCTATGAGAGCGGGGCCGCCGATGAAACGCTGGAAAATTTTGACGCGAATTTCGAGGAAGCCGCCGGAAATTCCGGCGCGGAGCTTTTCGTATCGAACATCGCCAGCACGCGCAAATTTGAGATTAAAACGCCGGATATCGTGATCACGGCGAAGCCGGAAAGCGCCGATCTGATTGAAACACGCGTCATAGACGGACGGCCGTACTTCCTGATCCCGGCGGACGGCTCCGTGGAGCTGAACGGAATCCCGGTGCGGACCGTCCCGGAACCGGACGAAACGGCCACGCAGGAAGAGGAAACGGCCCCCGCGGACGAGTCCTGAGTCCCGCTCCGCTTCCCCGCGGGGCCGCGGGCCCCTTTCGGGGCTTCTTTACGACAGTCCGGCCGCCGTCCCATCCTGCGGAACCACGGAGACTTTCGGAACCTCTTTATGGCAGCCTGGCCGCCGTCCTTTCCCGCAGAACCACGGCCCTTTCCGTATCCCCTCTTTATAACGGCCCGGCCGCCGTCTTTTCCCGCAAAAATGTGGGGCCGCGGCGGTCAGGCTGCCAGCCGCCGCGGTCTCTCCCGAACATCCGCGGTCCACGGATATTCTTTAAGTATTTCCACTCTTTTTACGGTTACCCCGACGGCATCTATGTCGCCGCAGATCCGCACCCAGTTCCCCGGAAGCTCCATCAGCACCGCCGGAACAAAATACTGGAAGTTCTGTCTTTTCCGCGCTTTGCCTTTCGCGATGCGCATCTGCCAGCTTTTCCAGGTACATTCTCTGCGGAACAGAGCACAGCGGGTAAAGAACCGTTCCACCGCGTAGGCGACGGTATATTTTTCGTAATCACAGAAAAAATGAGAAATCAGAACATAATTCTCCGCTACGGAAACTTCACAGGCAAGCGATTCGTAAGTCATTTTTTTCATAAACATTTACCTCCAAATACGTATTTTTGTTTCGGCCGTCGGAAGCCGCTCCCCCTGACGTTCTCAGCAGCGTCAGGTCTCTGTTGGGATACTTTAAGCGGTTCCAACCCCGCATGGGACGATTTCGCACAATGAGAAAAACGCGCCGCGCGGGATTTTTGTTTTTGCAGACAAAAAACACTGCGCCCATCATCTCATCTAAGCCCAGTGTTTCTAATCTCATTATGACGCACTAAGCCCCTGAAATCTTCCTACAGCCTGCAGACTAAACTTCTGCCATCCACTTAGTACGTATTTGATATAAATGTTTATAAACTTACTCTACTACACAGTTCCGGAAATGTCAACCCTGAAATATCATTATTTTTAACTTTTTACAGCACGCCCGTGCTCTTCAGAATCCAGTACCCGATTCCGAGAAGCCAGCTTGTAAACACGCCGTAGAGAATCACCGGTCCCGCGATCGTAAAGATCTTGCAGCCGATCCCGAACACCTGTCCTTCTTTCTTGTACTCGATCGCCGGAGCCGCCACGGAATTGGCAAACCCGGTGATCGGAACCAGCGTTCCCGCACCGCCGAATTTCGCGAGTCTGGAATACAGATTCAGTCCTGTGAGCAGCACGGACAAAAGCACCAGCAGCAGGGAACACCAGCTTCCCGAAGTCTCTTTGTCAAGTCCCGCCCCTTCACAGAAATTCAGGACCGTCTGCCCGATCACACAGATCGCTCCTCCCGTCACAAACGCTTTGCACATGTTCAGAAACAGATTGTGTGTCGGCGTCACCTGTTTCACATACTCCTGGTACTCCTTCTGCTTTTTCTGTTTTGCAATATCTGCCATATCGTATCCCTTCTTTCCCGTCTGATACCTCCCTGCCGCGCAGAGGCAAAACAATGCCTGCGGCTGACAAAACGCCGCTTTTCGTTTCCCGCGCGGGCGAAACGTCATATGCTGTACTAACCCTCCACGATCAGGAATTTTCCGTCCGGAAGCGAGAATACCTCCGCCTCCGCCTTCAGCTCGTCGTCCGTCATCCCCGACGTATCCGTCCCGTTTTCCTTAAAATAATTTTTGACTTCCCGCATATTATTAAGCACAACAGCCATACACTCATCCAGAAACTCGTCAGCTTCCTCAAGGTTTTCCGCCACCGGCTCGTCGAAAAGCTGTCCCTGATTCTTCAAAAACGTTTCCAGATACTCTTTTCTGTAATTCATTTTGCACCTCCTTCCACTACTTTCTCCACGAAAAGATTTTTTATACTACACATTTTTATATCTGCGCATAATTTCGTGAAACTGTCCGCCGCACCGCTCCATCTCGCCAAGCACCGTATCGATGCCCTCATCCGTCCGGTACCAGTTTCCGCGGCTGATTCCGCGGGTCACCACCGGGCAGACCAGGATCTCCGCTTCCGGAAACTGTTCCTGGTAATACAGCAGACAGCGGCGCGCATGGAAAGCCTGACAACAGAGAAGGGCACGGGATACTGTAATGCCCTCCGCGTCCGTGCGTTTTCGTGAACAGACCGCGTTTTCATATGTATAGGAAGCCTGATCTTCCCGCAAAATGGCCGTCCCGGGTACCCCGTGCGCGGTCAGAACCGCCCGGAGGTATTCCCATTCCGTCTCAAATTCTTCGGATTCAAATTTCCCGTTCAATATGCTGTATTTCCCGGAAGGAAGCACATAAGGGGCAAAGCCCTGCCGGTAAAGTCCGGCCGCGCGTACTGCCGCCTCCGGATAATTTCCGCCGGGCACGAAAATAATATCCGCCGCCGCTGGTTCATCCTCCACAAATATAAATTCCGTAATATAGTCATAGAAACGCTTCATACTTCCTCTCCGCCTTTGGAACACGCGGCATGGCCCCGCGCGCAGCTTAGCCGCGCTCAGAGCCATGCTTTTTTCAGACACTTTGCCGCTTCTCTTATTTCCGTCTCCGCCACGTTTGCGTACCCGAGGATCACGGTCCGGCTCTGCCGCGCCCCGTCCTTCTCTGCGGCAGCCGTCTGCCATCCGCTCCCGGAACCGTCCTCCTGAGCGGCGGCGTCCGCTCCGACGTAATAGCGCGACAGTCCGTACACACGCACGCCCTCTTTCGCGGCGCGCGCGGCCGCCTCCTGCTCCGTCATCCCGTTCTGAAAGGTCAGAAGAATATGAACGCCCGCGTTCTCCCCGCTGATCCGGCAGATCCCGTGAAATTCCCGCAGTTCCTCAAGCAGCGCGTCATGGCGGCTTTTGTAGACCGCCCGCATTTTATTCAGATGACGCTCGTAATAGCCGCCGTCCAGAAAGTTGGCGAGCAGAAGCTGATCGACGCGCGACACGGTGCTTGAGATCATTCTGCCCCGCTGGTGGTAGAGATCCATCAGACGGTCCGGAAGCACCAGATAGCTGACACGGATTGCCGGCGCGATCGACTTGGAAAACGTCCCGATATAGATCACCTTGCCGCGGCGGTCGAAGCCCTGAAGCGCCGGGATCGGCTTGCCGCGGTAGCGGAATTCACTGTCGTAATCGTCCTCTATGATAAAGCGGCGTTCCGCCTCCGCCGCCCACTCGAGCAGCTGCATGCGGCGCTTCACCGGCATAACGATTCCGAGCGGGAACTGATGCGACGGCATGACATACGCGATATCGGCGCCCGACGCCTCGAGGCTGTCAATGCGCATCCCGGATTCATCCATCTCCACAACGCGCACTTCATTTGAGAGATTCCTGAGAAGATCATACGCTTTCCGGTACGTGGGACTCTCCATCGCGATCTTCTGACCCGTCCCGAACATACTGCACAGCAGAAGAAGCAGGAAGTCGTTTCCTGCCCCTACGACGATCTGTTCCGGCTCCGCGAGAACTCCCCGCGCCTGATGCAGATAATCCGCGATCGTACAGCGCAGCTCATACTCTCCCTGCGGATCCCCCAGCTGAAAGATCTTCCTGTTGTCAGCCAGCAGTATGTTTTTGGAAAGCTTCCGCCAGATGCCGTCCGGAAAACTGTTCAGGTCCACACCGCTCGGAGAAAAATCATACCGGAACGTCTCTTCTTTCCGTTCTTTTTCCGGACGTCTCTTTTTCCGCTCCGTCCCGGGGCAGTACAGCCCTTCCAGCTCACAGACAAAATACCCCCTGTAGGGAACTGCTTCGATATACCCCTCGGAGACAAGCTGGCTGTACGCCATATCCGCGGTCGTCCGGGATATCTGAAGATAATTCGCCAGATTCCTTGTGGACGGCAGCTTTTTCCCAAAAGGCAGCCTTCCGTTCTGAATCTCTCCTTTTATATGCCGGTAGATCTGCTCGTACAGAGGAGCAGACGAAGCCGGATCGAGGCTGATTGTAAGATCGTTCATACACTTCCTCCTATGAAAAATGCCGCTTCGCGGATCCCAAAACCGGGACGCGGGCCGTTCCGAACATCACGCTTTCGGCAGTTTAAAGGAACTCTTCAGAGATACGATACGGTTGAAGACCGGCGCGCCCGGCGCGGAATCCTTTGAATCCACGCAGAAGAAGCCCTGGCGGACAAACTGGAAGCTGTCATACGGAACGGCGTCGGCGAGAGCCGGCTCCATCGGACAGTTCTTCAGCACGGTCAGGGAATTCGGGTTCAGATTCAGAGAACCGTCCGCGTTGTAGACTCCCTTCTCCTCGTCGACAATGTTCTCGTAAAGGCGCACTTCGGCGCTTACGGCCGTCGCGGCAGCCACCCAGTGGATCGTTCCCTTCACCTTGCGGCCCGTAAACCCGGTTCCGCATTTTGTCTCCGGATCGTAGGTGCAGTGGATCTCTGTAACATTTCCGGCTTCGTCCTTCTCAAAACCGACGCATTTCACAAAGTACGCTCCCATCAGGCGCACCTCATTACCCGGGAACAGACGGAAATATTTCTTCGGCGGATTTTCCATGAAATCTTCGCGGTCAATGTAGAGCTCCCGGCCGAACGGCACTTTTCTCATGCCAAGTTCCGGGTTTTCAAGGTTCATCTCGATATCGAGATACTCAATCTGTCCTTCCGGATAGTTATCGATGATCAGCTTCACCGGATCGAGCACCGCCATCAGGCGCGGGCGCTTCAGTTTCAGATCCTCGCGGATGCAGTACTCAAGCATCGCGTAGTCGACAGAACTGTTGCTCTTGCTCACGCCGCAGAGCTCAACGAATTTCTGAATAGATTCCGGCGTAAAGCCGCGGCGGCGCAGAGCCGCGATCGTCACAAGGCGCGGATCGTCCCAGCCGTCCACGATGCCGTCCTCGACCAGGCGCTTGATATAGCGCTTGCCCGTCACGACGTTGGTCAGGTACATCTTCGCAAACTCGATCTGCTTCGGCGGCATCTCGTATCCGACCTCGCGCACCACCCAGTCGTACAGCGGCCGGTGATCCTCAAATTCCAGCGTGCAGATCGAGTGCGTGATCCCCTCGATCGCGTCCTCGATCGGATGCGCGAAGTCATACATCGGATAAATGCACCACGCGTCGCCCGTGTTGTGATGAGACGTTCTTGCCACACGGTAGATGACCGGATCGCGCATGTTCATATTCGGAGAACTCATATCGATCTTCGCGCGGAGCACTTTCTCTCCGTCGGCGTACATGCCGTTCTTCATGTTCTCAAACAGTTCCAGATTTTCCTCAACGCTCCGGTTCCGGTACGGGCTCTCCTTTCCCGGCTCCGTCAGCGTGCCGCGGTACGCGCGGATCTCCTCAGCGGAAAGATCGCAGACAAACGCCTTCCCCTTGCGGATCAGCTTCACGGCCGCCTCATACATCTGTCCGAAATAATTGGACGCGAAATACAGCCTGTCCTCAAAATCGGCGCCAAGCCATTTCACGTCGTCAATGATCGACCCGACAAACTCGGTCTTCTCCTTCGTCGGATTCGTGTCGTCAAACCGGAGATTAAATTTTCCGCCGTACTCTTTGGCCAGACCGTAATTCAAAAGGATCGATTTGGCATGTCCGATGTGCAGGTATCCGTTCGGCTCCGGCGGGAAGCGCGTACATACGGTTTTGCAGTGTCCCTCCGCGAGATCTCTGTCAATAATCTGTTCAATGAAATTCTTCGATACATTTTCTCTTTCTTTTTCCATGATCTCTCCTCCTCAAAAAAACTGTTCCAATCATACCATACGCGTCAGAAAAATACAAGTCGGCCGCACTTGTAGATACGGGCAAAAACGATTATAATAGTATTGTTCACTTCTGATATCACAAAATCTGCGGAGGTAATTCATGTATTATTTTATCATAAATCCCACTTCAAGTTCCGGAAAGGGACTTGAAATCTGGAGGCGAATCGAGACGATTCTTGAAGCGGAGGATGTCCCCTACGAGGCCTTTATCCTGAAGCATCCCGGAGAGGCCACGCTGCTCGCCGTAAAGATTTCTCTCCGGTACACCCCCTGCACGATCGTGGCGCTCGGCGGCGACGGAACGATCAACGAGGTAATCAACGGCATCCGTGATTTCGGCCGGGTGACCTTTGCCTGTATTCCGTCCGGATCCGGCAATGATTTCATGCGCGGCATGCACCTTTCTTTTTCACCGGAGGAAATGCTTCAGAAGATTCTGCACCCCAGACGGTTCCGCGAGATCAACGTCGGACAGGCAGCCGCCGGCGGGAAGTCCCGGTATTTCGTCGTCAGCGCCGGGATCGGCTATGACGCGGCGGTCTGCCGCGACGTGCAGAATTCCCGCCTCAAGAAAACGCTGAACCGGTTTCAAAGCGGAAAACTGGTCTACACGCTGGTCGCTCTCCGGGATCTTTTTTCCATGAAGCGGCAGCCGCTGCGCATCATCATAAACGGACGCCGGATGATCTCCTGCAGCCAGGTTTACTTCGCCGCCGCCATGAATCTGCGCTATGAAGGGGGCGGCTTTATGTTCTGTCCCTCCGCAAGGCCAGGAGATGATCTGCTCGACCTGTGCATCGCCGACGGCATCCCCCGCTGGAAGGTCCTGCTGCTCCTGCCGCTCGCTTACTTCGGAAAACACGTCGGGAAAAAAGGCATTCATATTCTTCAGTGCCGCAAGGCCGTGTTCTACAGCCAGACGCCGCTGTGCGTGCACACGGACGGGGAGATATTCGGGTCTTACGACAAACTGACCATACAGCTTCTTCCCAAAAAGCTGAAAGTGATCACGGGGTGACTTTATGAAGCTCAATAAATTTCAGCATAAAATCTATGACATTGTAATCAGCGTTCTCGCGGGGGCGGCCGTCTTCCTGGTTCTGGTCGATCTGTCCCAGGGACTGAACGAATGGCAGTACCGTCTGGACCAGGCGATCCTGTCTGTTTTTCTCATCGATTATCTGGTGCGCCTCTTTCTGGCCGAGGACAAGGCGAAATATATCCGGACCAACATCTGCGACCTGATCGCGATCCTCCCGTTCCACACGGTATTCCGCCTGTTCAAGATGGCTTCCATAGCCAGGCTCGCGAAACTGCCGCGTCTGTTCGCCTTCATGTACCGTCCGCTGAAAAAGGCGCGCCGGTTCTTTAACACGAACGGCTTCAAGTACGTGGTCTTCGTCACCACCATCATGATCATCGTCGGCGGGATCCTGATTCATTTCGCGGAAGGGATGAGCTACGGGGACGGGATCTGGTGGGCGTTCGTCACGACCACAACGGTAGGCTACGGCGACATTTCTCCCACCACTTTTTACGGGCGGCTCATCGCCATGATCCTGATGCTGCTCGGCATCGGCCTGCTCGGTACCATCACCAGTACGCTGACCTCTTATTTCCTAAATCCGCCGGCGCAGACAAAGGGCGTCAGAAACGAGACGCTCGAGACCATAAAAAATCAGCTCGATCATTTCGATGAGCTGAGCGCCGAGGACGTGGACGATATCTGTCATATTCTGAAAGCGCTGAAAAAGAAGCGGTGAAAAGTCCGAACGTGAACTTTTCACCGCTGCGTGCGGTCTCAGTTAAATCCAAGGAATTT
Source organism: uncultured Lachnospiraceae bacterium (assembly GCA_947630005.1). Classification (GTDB taxonomy): domain Bacteria; phylum Bacillota; class Clostridia; order Lachnospirales; family Lachnospiraceae; genus Choladousia. Next base: position 12,460 of record CANRGB010000027.1, on the reverse strand, counting down.
CTGCGCGATGCGGTAGCCCGTACAGGCGATCCTGCGCCCGAACGCTCCCGGGATATGCATCGCGAGCCCGAGCGGCGTGATCAGCATTCTGAGGTAAACCCTTCGGTCTGATTTCTTTAGATATTTCCAGATATCTTTCTTTTTCTCAAGGGCCTCTTTCGTGCCGGAGAGGATCAGCATCATGGAGGTCACGGTCATGATCTTGTCCAGATAGATCAGCATATATTTGCGCAGCCGGGCGCTCTTCCCCGAAAAATCCTCCTGCGTTATGACGTCGATCATGATCTTGTTGACCCGGATCTGCTGATCAATCCGGCCGATCATCACCTTCTCGTTCACCGACTGATCTTCTCTCCCGATAAAATAATGATACAGATTCACATCCATATAATACAGCTTCTTCACATACGGGAGCGGCTGAAACGCGAAGATATTATCGACATAAAACGTATGCTGCGGCAGCTCCAGTCCGCACTCGCGCAGCAGTCCCGTCCGGTAGAAGATGTTATGCATCAGAATATACTGCGTTTGGTGCATGTGGCGCATCTGATCCCAGCCGAACACCTGATTGCACGGAAACACATTGCGGAACCGCATCAGCTTTTTGTGAGAGGCGTCCACCTTGTCATAGACGAAATTCGCAAGCAGAAGATCGACCGTCTCTCCTTTCGCCTTCAGTTCCTTCATCGCACGGATGATCCGGAGCAGAGCCTTGGAATTTACCCAGTCGTCGCTGTCCACCACCTTGTAATAAGTCCCCGAAGCGTTTTTCAGTCCCGTATTGACCGCCTGACCGTGTCCTCCGTTCTCCTGATGGATCGCTTTTACGATATCCGGATACTCCGCCGCGTAGCGGTCGGCGATCTCTGCCGTCCGGTCCTTCGTGGAACCGTCGTCCACAATCAGTATTTCTATGTCTTTTCCCCCTGGAAGAAGCGACCGGATACACTTTTCCATGTACGCCTCCGAATTGTAGCAGGGGATCGCAACCGACAAAATTTTCATTTCATTCCTCCATGTATGGATCATCCAGACTGGTTTTGGGCATCCGTTTCCGGGAGATCCCTGTATTTCTCCTGTCCCAGACGGATGTTCAGATATTTCGTGTAGGCGGCAAACGCCGCAGGCACAGGAAATTCGCTCTCCGTACGCTCTGCCCCGACAAACAGCCATCCGTCCCGGCCATCCCCCGCAAGCTCCTCCACCAGCACCAGATAGCCTTCCATATGCCATTCCACATGGCTGAAAATATGGCGCGCCTCATCCAGTTTTCTGATGCGGACCGGGTCCCAGCCTTCCGACTTTACAGTCTTCAGCGCTTCGTCCGCGGACAGCAGGCCCGGATAGTTCGGCAGCTCGTACAGCCCCGCGAGAAGCCCCCGCTTCGGCCTCTGCCTGATCACGGTCCGCTCCCCGTCGCGTATCACGAGCACGGTCCGCTCCTCAATCCTGCGCTGTTTTTTCGCGGTCCGGACCGGAATCTCCCGCTGTCTTCCCGTCTCAAACGCGAAACAGGACTCCCGGACCGGGCAGGCCGCGCAGAGCGGCGCTCCGTTCGGAACACAGACGACGGCCCCCAGCTCCATCAGCGCCTGATTGAATGCTCCGGGGGCCTTTTCCGGCAAAATCCGCGCGAGTTCTTTTTCAAAAAGAGCGCGCACGGACTGCTTTTTAATATCCTCTTCGTTCCCGCAGATACGGCTGACAACGCGCAGCACGTTGCCGTCCACGGCAGGCACCGCGCGCCCGTACGCGATTGACGCGATCGCTCCCGCGGTATAGCGTCCGATCCCCGGAAGCGTCAGCAGTTCTTCATATTCTGACGGGAGTTCTCCTTCATACCGTTCCAGGATATCCGCGGCGGCCTTCTGCATATTTCTCACACGGTTGTAATAGCCAAGGCCTTCCCAGAGCTTTAAAAGCCGTTCCTCCCGGCAGTCTGCCAAAGCTCTGACATCCGGCAGTTCCTCCACAAAACGCATATAATAAGGCCTGACAGCTTCCACACGCGTCTGCTGCAGCATGATCTCGGACACCCACACATGATAGGCGGTCGGATCACTGCGCCACGGAAGCTCCCTTGCCGTCTCAGAAAACCACGAAAGAAGCGGCGGTACGATACCGTCCAGTCTTGTTTTATCCATAATCTGTATTTCTTTTCGCATATGGCTAAGTATAACATAAATTTTCAGAAACCAAAAGAGCAAATTCGCGTGATTCTGCTGTTTTTTCACGATCCGGGGGAGGGTTTGGAAACCCGTATCACTGCGACACGATATAGGTGGCGTATCCCCGCTTTCTCAGCGTATCCTCCAGCCGGACTGCGTTGTCAAGCTGCCGAAACGCCCCGGCCTGTACCTTATACAGGCCGTCCTCTCTGAAAATAAAAGCCGGAAACCCGTCCCTCTCCAGACGATACCGCAGATCCTGCGCATACTGCAGATGACGGAACGCCCCGGTCTGCACCCGATAGAGCTTCGCCTCCGGTCTTCCTCCGATCACGGAGAGAATACCGTCCGCCGCCGCCCGGGCCGTCTCCTCGAATTTCTCATCAAACAGCCGGTTGTCCGCCTCCGTATTGATGAATCCGGCCTCTATCAGAACGGCGGGCATTTTTGTCCTGCGCAGAACGATCAGTCCCGGCCGTTCCTCCACGCCGAGATTGCGGAAGCCGACCTTCTCAAGCTCGCGGACGACCGCCTCCGCTATCTCCGCTTTTGTCCCCGACGCGTCATACACCAGCGTTTCCGCCCCGGAATACTGACCCGGAACCTGGCTCGAATTTCTGTGAACGGAAATGAAATAATCAGCGCCGGAATCATTCGCGATCCGCGCTTTCTCGGCCGGACTCTGGTACACATCCTCCGTGCGCGTATATACAACGTCCACTCCGTTTTCCTCAAGGATCCGTCCCAGTGCCAGCGCGAGCCTCAGATTATCCTCTTTTTCCTGCCTTCCCTCAAATACGGCCCCCGGGTCGCTGCCGCCATGCCCCGCGTCTATGATCACTTTCGCCATAAAAAGCTCCTGTACCATTTTTTTCTAAGATATGCGGCGCGGCGCGGCCGTGTGACGCGGGCGGCCATACCCTCGTTCCTGATGTTTCCTTTGAGCAGAGCATATCCCGGCTGTCGTGTGACGCGGGTGACACGCACCTTCATTCTGCGCGGAGGTATCTCCCGGACAGCAGGCGCCGGACGCAAAATCCCTGTCATTTATGCTCAGCCGATTATGAGTTCCAGCTTCTCATAATTGGATGGATTCACCCGCACTTTTACGGAGAAAATACGCGGACAGCGGTAAGTACTGAACTTCTTTTCCTTCAGCTCTTTCAAAACCTGATCCTTTATTTTCATGATGATCCCCACCTCTTCCGCCTCGTTCAGGGAAGATCCCGTCCAGATATGCGCGTATCCGAGCTTTCCGCCCGTCCGGTTCCCTGTTCCGTCCGGATTCCAGTCTTCCTCTTCATACTCGGTATAAGACTCCAGATAAGGCTCCCCCCATGCCAAATTGTAGACGACGTCAAACCACACCTCGTCCTTCGGCACCTTCGCATCTTTTTCAACAGTGATATCCTCCGCGGCCCCGCAGTACGGATGAAGCGACGTGAACTCCTCGTCTCCAAGTTCCCATACGAGCTTTGTCTCTTCCTTATTTTCTTCCCCGAGGACGACAGCGCCCTGATATTCAAAACCGCAGAATTCCACAAACCCGATTCCCGCCCCGATTCCGGTAAGAAAAATACCGGTCAGCGTAACTGCTGTCATAAATTTTCTGAATTTCATCCTGTCCACCTCCTGTTATTCTCCCGTCTCATCCGTCGTTTTTTCTGTAAATTTCTGCCCGTGATCAGGCTGCCAAACATCCTCTTTTGCGCTCTGTGCGGCATCAGACGTCCTTTCCCTGCCCTGCTCTTTTTCCTCCGCCGTCTTTTCGGCCGTCCTGGCGGCTGCTCCCGCCGAAGGATACTCCATCTGCCGCGTCCCCGCGGCCGCTCCCTGAAAAGCCGCACATGCCGGTTCCCTGTTCCGCGCCGTTTGGGCCGGCCTGTCCTTTTTCCCGGTAAATACCCAGCTCAGGATCAGCGCCGCAAGGCCAAACGAACTCATGGTCAGACCGAGCAGTCCGATCCCGACTCCTGCAAGAGGATACCCCTGCAGCAGCAGAACCAGCACTATGCCTCCCAGAAACAGGCAGAAAGCCCCCAGAAGCACGGCCGGAAAAGCAATTCCGAACAGACAGGCCTTCCAGAAAAGCAGAATACATGCCCGGATCAGACTTCCCAGATATGCCAGAGCACGCGAAACCATGTTCCCCTGCGGACGATATTCCCGCTGTTTTCCGTCCATTTTTTTCCTCTCCTTCCTTATTTTCATTCTTGCTTCTTTTTTTATCCTGCGTTCTTCTCTTTTCTGCATGCGGACCGCCTCTCTCTGCTCCCGCCCGGCCTCCGAGGACGCCGCAATCCTTCCCCGCAGCTTCCGCACCGGGCCGGCTTTTCGTCCGGTTTTCTGCGCCAGGTCCTCACGCGGATCTCCTCCGGCATTTTCCGGCGCATGGGAGTCCGACGCATATTCTGAATTGATATGATAAACGTCGAGCAGTTCCGCCGCCAGCTCTCCGGGATCCCCCAGGCTGTGAACCGCTTCCTCCTCCGTCTGTCCGCTCCGGATCTTCAGATCGATATGCTGCGCGTAATCCTCCAGGACATCCCGGCGCTCCTGTTCATTCAGCACATGCAGCTTCCGCTCAAGCTCCCGCAAAAATTCTTCTTTACTCATTTGCATCCCCCTCCAGGTAATTATTGACATTCTTCCAGAATCCATTCCACTCGGCTACCAGTCTTTCCCGGTACAGTACGCCGGATGCTGTCAGATGATAATATTTCCGCGGCGGGCCCTCCGACGACTCGCGCAGGTACGTCTCAAAGTAATGTTCGTTTGTAAGGCGCTTCAGCAGCGGGTAGATCGTCCCCTCGTTCACGTCGATCACCCGCGACACCTCGGATACCAGTTCATATCCGTACATATCCCTGCGGCTGACCGCTACCAGAACGATCATCTCCAGCACGCCTTTCTTAAACTGAGGGTTCATATCTGCCTCCTTTTCTTTTATTTATATTATACCTAGTACCTTGTAATGTCAAGTACTGATTTATAAATAACAGCGGACCGCACTGTCCGCTTCAGCTATTGTGCGCAGGGCGCTTTTGAGCCTCCGAAAATCCGGCAGGATGTTCTGCGATACAGGAATCCCCCGGAAGAGAAATTTCCGCGTCTGCGCAGGCCCGCATAAGAAAATCAGCTGTCGGCGCAGCATGCGGGCCGCGCGGGCGAGCAGGAGGAAAAACCGTCTCCTGCCCGATTCCTCTCCAGAGGGAAGTATCTTACTTTGCGGCTACAGTTCAAATCTCTCGAGATCGTACGGCACATAGAGATTCCCGGAAAAATACGGCCTGCCTTCGGCGGTGTAAAGCTCTTTGCGGTTCTCGTAATTGCGGTCCTCCGTGTGGTAGAGGATCAGATTCTTTACATGAAGCTTCTCTGCCGTCTCGCACGCCTCCTTCACCGTCGTGTGGAATTTCTCGTGCGGTTTGTAGATCTCCCGGTCCCTGTACAGGCAGAACGCCTCATGCAGGAACCAGTCGGCGCCTTCGGCATACGGATATTCCCATTCCCGGCAGGGCTCGTCGCCGGCGAACGTGAATTTCTTTCCGTTCAGGAGCCGCATCGTAAATCCGTACTGCTTCGCCTTCTCCGAACGGATATCAAAAAAGGTCGGACAGTAATCCAGAATCTGCGCCTGATCTCCGTCCTCCAGCGGATGCAGCAGGATCATATCTCCGATCAGCTTCACAAACTTGCCCTGCACAGTCAGGCGCACGATCGTCATCAGCGGCTCGATCAGATCGCTGTGCATATAGAGATGAAGCTTCCCTTCATACTTTCCCTGCTTTATGCGCTGCGCGATCATGCGGATCATCCAGATCATGCCGAGCAGATGGTCCGTGTGCTCATGGCTCAGAAAGATATGATGGATCTTCTCCATCGGGATTTCAGCCAACTCAAGCTGCCGCAGAATCCCGTTGCCGCCGCCGGCGTCCACCAGAAAATATTCCTCCCCGCTTTTTATCGCAAAGCAGGTATTGTAGCATTTCGTCACATTCGCATTCCCTGTTCCAAGAATGATCAATTCTTCCATAAGTTACTCCTCGTCTCTCGTCTTATTTTTGATATCCGGCAAAACCCCTGGTCTGTCCGCTTCCTCCTGACATCACACTGATTTCCTGTCGGGCAGGCAGGTCTCCTTTCAGGCCCGTCTGCTTCCCGATCATCTCCCGTCAGGCGGCAGGTCTCCTTTTAGGCCCATCTGCTTTCTCCCGGCGTTCCCGATCATCTCCCGTCAGGCGGCAGACTTCTTTCCAGACCCGCTTCTCTCCTGTCAGATCCCCGCTCACTTTCCTCCGAGCAGCAGCCGGATCTTCGACTGCACAATATCAAACGCCACGTCGTTCTTCCCGCTGTTGATGACGATATCCGCCATGGCTCTGGTCGGTTCCACGTAGAGATAGTGCATTGGCTTTACCGTCGTCAGATACTGCTCCACAATATTGTCGAGATCCCGTCCGCGCTCCTTGACGTCCCGCACGATCCTCCGCAGAATGCGCTCGTCCGCGTCCGCCTCCACGTAAATTTTGATATCGATCAGGCTGCGCAGCCTTGGATCGGACAGCAGAAGAATTCCCTCGATCACGATGATCCTTCTGGGTTCGATATGTATGGTCCGGTCCGAGCGGTTATGTTCGCTGTAATCATAGACCGGACAGTCCACCGCCCTTCCCGCCTTCAGTTCCTCAATGTGATGGATCAGAAGATCCGTCTCGAGCGCATCCGGATGGTCGTAGTTCACCTTTTTTCGCACCTCAAACGGCACGTTGTCCTGGCGCCTGTAATAATTGTCGTGGTACACGACGGCAATATCATCCGCAAACTGATCTCTCAGCCTGTTCGTAAACGTAGACTTGCCGGAACCTGTCCCGCCCGCGATTCCAATAACAATGCAATCCATGCTCTGCTCCTTTCCTGCTGCCGCTCACTCCCAGCATCCGCGCGGCCCGGACATTCCGGATCCGAAACCTCTATCTGTAATTTAGACGGTTCCGCCCGGAATGTCAAGCAATTCATTCCAGTATTCTCCCTCTATGATACACTGCTTTCAGCTCCAGCTCCTCATCGAGAAGAAGGACATTCGCGTATTTCCCCGGCGCAAGCGTCCCGTAATCGCCGAGGATCCCGACCGCGCGCGCCGGATTGACCGCGGCGCATTTGACGGCGCTCGCAAGCGGAATCCGCATCTCTTTTACAGCCTTTCGCATACAGTTCAGAAGGCTGGTCACGGAACCGGCGATCGTCCCGTCCTCAAGCACCGCGAGATTCCCCCGCACAAAGACCTTCTGGCCGCCGAGCTCATACTCTCCGTCTTCCATCCCCGCCGCGCGCATGCTGTCGCTGATCAGAATGATCCGGTCGTCTCCGAACAGGCGGAACGCGGTCCGGACCATTGCCGGGTGGACATGGACGCCGTCGCAGATCAGCTCGGCCATGCAGCGCTCATCGTCCGCTCCGGCTCCTATGGGGCCGGGCGCGCGGTGCGCAAGCGGCGGCATCGCGTTGTACAGGTGCGTGAGCTCCGCCGCCCCGCACGCGAGCGCCTCCCTGGCGGTATCATAATCCGCGTCCGTATGCGCCAGGGAGATATTCAGCTTCCCCCGAAAAGCGCGGATAAACTCCATCGCCCCTTCCGTCTCGGGGGCAACCGCGACCGTGCGGATCTTTCCCCCGGCCGCCTCCTGCAGCCGCGCAAACATCGCCGCGTCCGCGCGCCGGATGTAGCTGCCGTTCTGCGCGCCTTTTTTCTTTTCGCTGATAAACGGACCTTCCAGGTACAGGCCGCAGATATCCGCGCCCTCTTCGTACGAGAAATCCCTCACTGTCCTGCAGATCCCGGCCAGCACCTCCTCCGGCATCGTCATCGTCGCCGGCGTGACCGCCGTCACCCCCTGGCTCAGCTCATACGCCGCGATCGTCCGGAACGCTTCCTCCGTACCGTCGCAGCAGTCGCTTCCCATACAGCCGTGCAGATGGATGTCCGTAAGTCCTGGAATCACATAGAGGCCCCGCGCGTCCACCGTCTCCTGCGGCAGGGGCGACGCCAGATATTCCGCCCGCTCCACGATCCGCTCTCCTGCCATATAGACAGAAGCCTGCTCAAAACAGCCTGTTTCCCGGAACACACGCCCGTTTTTAATCTCGCGTTTTATACTGTTTTTCATGAAGTACCGCTTCCTCTCTTCTCCGTTTCTGGATAAATTTCCCCGGCCGCTCACACCGGGCGGCACAGTATTCTTTTACCGCGGTTCGCAACAGGACAGCGCCTCCTCATCCGCGAGAACCGTCGCATCCCTGTGAAACTGCAGGATCGAGGCCGGGACCTCCGGCGTTACCGGTCCGAAAAGCGCCCGGTTCAGCATCCCGGCCTTCTCTTTTCCGGAGACGATCAGCAGGATTTTTCCCGCCTCCATGATCGTTCCGATCCCCATCGTAAAAGCCTGGCGGGGAACTTCCTCCTCCGAGGAGAAAAATCTGCGGTTCGCTCGGATTGTGCTCTCTGTCAGATCCACACAGTGCGTTCCCTTCGCGAAAGAACTGCCCGGCTCATTAAAACCGATATGTCCGTTGTGCCCCATCCCAAGCAGCTGCAGATCGATTCCCCCGGTCCGGCGGACGACCTCGTCGTACCGGAGGCACTCCTGTCCTCCGTCCGGCGCCATCCCGTCCGGCAGGAAGGTTCTGCTCCTGTCAATGTTCACTTTCTCAAACAGATGCTTTCTCATAAAATAATCGTAGCTCTGCTCATTTTCACGCGGAATCCCCCTGTACTCATCCAGATTCACCGTCGTAACCTCTGAAAAATCAAGGTTTCCGGCTTTATGCCACTCTGCGAGCTTCTCATACGCTCCGACCGGACTCGAACCGGTCGCCAGTCCAAGCACGCAGTCCGGCTTCAGGACGATCTGCGCCGCGATGATCTGCGCTGCCTTTACGCTCAGATCATGGTAATCCTTCGCCTTGTAAATTCTCATTCGCCACATTTCCTTTCTGTACTCACAAACTACATTTGTTCAGAATTATCTTACCATAGGCGCCGGATTATTTCAATTATTGTGTCTGTTGTATTCTTACTTTATTTTCAAAAAACGCACGGCAATCAGACAGGAGGCGAAAAAAGGGGCGCCGAAGCGCCCCTCTCAAAATCCAAAAATCCGTCTGTCTTTATTTTTTCCCAAGGCGGATCACGTTCCAGGACGCCTTGTGCAGACTGCTCGTCACAGTCCTTCCGTCGACCTTCGTCTCCGTCCCGGCCTTTGGCGCGACCGTCTGCCGCAGCGCGCTGTTCGCCGCCTTCAGGTCGTCACATTCCAGAACAATATGTTCGATCAGCTCATAGCCTTCAAAATTCCCGATATCGCAGGTCAGAACGATGTCGTCCTTCAGGTCGCGGTTGACCGCGAAGATCGTCAGCTCATCGGCCTCCTCGTTCCAGACGGCCACGGAATCGACATCCGCAACGTCGGTGTAGCTCTTCGTATCATGCTTTGAGGAAGCAAGTACCGGCTGGAGCGCAATGCCGCGGCCGAAGCGGGACGCGTGCAGATACGGATAGTAGATCGTCTGCTTCCAAGCGCCGCCGTCCTTCTCCGTCATGATCGGCGCGATAACGTTGACAAGCTGCGCCAGGCAGGCCATCTTCACGCGGTCAGAGTGTTTGATCAGCGTGATCAGCATCAGGCCGACCAGCAGCGCGTCCTCGAACGTATAGTGATCCTCGAGAAGCGCCGGCGCCTGCTGCCACGGACGATTCTTCATCGTATCGTCGTCCGCCGCGTCGGAATGGAACCAGACGTTCCACTCGTCGAAGCTCAGGTTGATATTTTTCTTTCCGCGCTTTTTCGCCTTCACAAAATCGCACACGGAGATCACAGTCTTAATGAAATGATCCATCTCCATCGAGAGCGCGAGGAAATCCTCGGTGTCGTTGTCGCGGTTGCCGAAATACTGGTGCAGGGAAACGTAATCCACGTAATCATACGTATGCTCCAGCGTCGTCGCCTCCCACTGCGGGAAGGTCGGCATGGCCGTGTTGGAGCTGCCGCAGGAGACAAGCTCGATCGTCGGATCGATCAGCTTCATCGCCTTGGCCGTCTCGCAGGCCAGACGTCCGTACTCCACCGGAGTCTTGGCGCCGAGCTGCCACGGGCCGTCCATCTCGTTTCCGAGACACCAGGTTTTGATATTGTGCGGATCCTTCACGCCGTGGCTGATACGCAGGTCGGAGTACTTCGTCCCTGACGGATGGTTGCAGTATTCCAGCAGATTGCAGGCGTCGGCCACACCGCGCGTTCCAAGATTGACCGCCATCATAATGTCCGCGCCGACCGCCTTCGTCCACTTCGCGAACTCGTTGACGCCGATCTCGTTCGTCTCCAGGCTTCTCCACGCCAGCTCCAGACGCTTCGGCCTCTGCTCCACCGGTCCAACGCTGTCCTCCCAGACAAAACTGGAGACAAAGTTTCCGCCCGGATAGCGCACGATCGGAACGTTCAGTTCTTTCACGAGCTCCATCACATCGCGGCGGAATCCGTTCGCGTCCGCCGACGGATGTCCCGGCTGATAGATCCCCTCATATACCGCACGTCCAAGATGCTCGATAAAAGAGCCATAGACTCTCTTGTCAATCTCGGATATGCGGAAATCCTTGTCGATTACCATCTTCGCAAATTTCTGCACAGTATATTCCTCCTTTTACTCATCAGACTCCTATGCCCTCATTCATGAGGGAGACATTTTTTACGCGTGAGCAGACTGCAAAACAGAGACAAGATTCCAATCTGCCCCGCCGGATATTCCGCACCTGAATCTCAGACATAATCTGCCTGGCTTCCGGTTTCCTCAACTCTCACCCACGCTGGTTTCCCCAGCGGGCACGCGTTCTTCCTCATCGCCGCGCGCAGCTCCACATAGCAGCCGCAGACCCTGCAGAGCCCCTGCGTCAGCTGTGCGCAATCCTTGCATTTCGCAAGCCGCTCCTCATAAATCTCATCCGGCACCTTCAGATCCGGATCCAGATTCCGGATATAATCCTGAAGATTTCGGAAATACTCGTCCATTCCCAGCTCCCGGATCAAACACTTGCGGCAGAACCGCTTCGGCTCATTCCTGTCAATTCCCATACTCGCTTCCGTCATTGCTTTAATGCCAGCTGCGGGATGTTTCCAGAGATAATCTGCAAAAGTCCCGCTGACAAACAATCTTTTTTCCTACTCTGTTTAAAACTCGTCCGCATCAGGGAAACTGCTATTCAACCGTAATATGCACCACACTGCAGGCCGGAATCTCAAATTTAAGTCCGCCGTGCACCTTCTCCACGCCGTCAAACGCTTTCGTTTTGACCGCGTCCGGCTCGTCGAAGGTATTCTTCGCGTGCATCTCCTCACAGAGAATCTCCGCACTGAACTTCTCAACTCTGCGGCCCGTGATCAGCGCTTCCACCGGATAGCTCTGTGTGGCTGACAGGTTCGTCACTGTAATCTGCAGTTTTCCGTCCGGATCAATGGATGCGGATTCAGTCAGGTTCGGCACCAGATACTCTTCCTCCTCGCCGATCGTCTCCGTCTCGATATAGCTGTCCACAAGCGCTGCGTCCTGATGGTATTTGTACATATTAAACACATGCCAGGTCGGTGTCTTCAGCATCTTCGGGCCTTCGGTCAGGATCACCGACTGGAGTACGTTCACGATCTGCGCGATGTTTGCCATCTTCACGCGGTCGGAATGTTTGTTGAAGATATTCAGGGAAATGCCGGCTACCAGAGCGTCGCGCATCGTATTCTGCTGATACAGGAAGCCCGGATGCGTGCCCGGCTCCACCGTATACCAGGTTCCCCACTCGTCGACGATCATGCCGAGTTTCTTCTTGGGATCATACTGATCCATGATCGCGGCATGCCGCTCAATCAAAGTCTCAATATACAGAGCCTTCGCCAGCGTCTTGTACCACACCTTCTCATCAAACTCGGTCGCGCTGCCCTTGATCTCCCAGCCTTCCGGATGCACATAATAATGAAGAGAAAGTCCGTCCGTATTTCCGTGGAACCTGTCCTCACAGTGGCGGAACAAGGTCTTCAGCACGCCGTCCGTCCACTCGTAGTCGTCAATGTTCGCGCCGCAGGCAATCTTTCGCATCCTGTCCGGATTTTCCTTAAACGGATCCGCGAAATCCTTGTTGTAATCCTTGAGGAACGTCTGATACCGGCGGTACAGGTTCCCGTAATACTCCGGCGTCATATTGCCGCCGCAGCCCCAGTTCTCATTGCCTACACCGAAATAATCCACCTTCC
>CANRGB010000026.1 GCA_947630005.1 uncultured Lachnospiraceae bacterium | reverse complement strand
AAAAAGTACAGCGAAGAAGACCAGAAAAAATATCTGGATTTTATCCGCAATCTGTTTAAGGACAAGTCTTATGTGGGTCTGGTTTACATGACGGGGATTCTTCCTATCAAGAAGTACGGCACGCATTCTGCTCTGAATATGTTTATGGAGTATTCCATGACAGAACCGCGGCAGTTTGAGGAATTTGTCGGATTTACGGAGCGTGAAGTCAGGGAACTGTGTGAGCAGTATCAAAGGGATTATGATGAGATGGAGAGATGGTATGACGGATATAGATTCCCCAGGGTCCGCCATATGTATAATCCCAAGTCGGTGGTGGAGGCGGTGCTGTCGGAGAAGTGCTCCAATTACTGGACACAGACGGAAACGTTTGAGGCGCTGAAGATCTATATTGAAATGAATTATGACGGTCTGCGGGAATCCGTGACTCAGATGCTTTCAGGAGAACATCTTGCGGTTAACACCCGTTCATTCCAGAACGACATGATGACATTCGGGAATAAGGATGACGTGCTGACTTTACTGGTGCACCTTGGTTATCTGGCTTATGATCAGGATAAAAAAGAAGTGTTTATTCCAAATAAAGAGATACAGGATGAGTTTGAAACGGCGGTCAGAAGCTGCAGATGGCAGGAAGTGATAAACGCGCTCGAAAATTCAGAGAAAATCCTGCGTGCGACATGGGCCATGGATTCGGAAAAGGTTGCCGGAATGGTCAGCCAGATTCACAGTGAGAATACGTCGATTCTTACGTATAACAATGAGAACTCTCTGAGCTGCGTGATTGCGCTGGCATATTATTCTGCTCAGAATGAGTACACCAGGGTGCGGGAAATGCCGTCGGGAGAAGGGTATGCGGATCTCGTATTTCTCCCGAGGAAAAGATCAGACAAGCCGGCACTGGTTGTGGAACTGAAATATGATAAAAGTGCGGAGGGTGCGATTGAGCAGATCAAAAAGAGAAAATATACGCAGGCGCTTTCTGAGTATAAGGGAAATATGCTTCTGGTTGGCATTAATTACAAAAAAGAGTCAAAAGTGCATGAATGTGTGATAGAAAAATATGAAAAAGAGTAGAGGTACTGTTTATTCTCCTTTTGGCCGCAGCCAGCGGGAGTTAATGCCAGTGACGCTCGTTTAGCACCGGCCGAAACGCAGAAAAAATCCTGAACGGAATAGGGGCGTACAAATTTACAATGGAAATATGCGGCCTGAGCAGTATACGGCCGGCGCGAGAAACGAGCAAAATGATTTTCATTTTGCTCGTTTCCTGGTCATATCCGGCTTTATCTGTACGACATTTCACTTTACGATCCCCAGCGCCATATCGCGGAAAATGCCTGGCGTTTCCCTGAGATTTTGAAACGTTCCCTTCTGAACGATTTCCCCTTTGTCGATGACGATGATCTCATCGCAGTTCTGCAGTGTGGACAGCCGGTGTGCGATCGAGATCACGGTCGTGCCGCAGTCCTCCTTCATCTTCTCAATCTGTGCCTGGATCAGCTTTTCCGAGGTATTGTCCAGCGCGGAAGTCGCCTCATCGAGGATCAGAATTTTCGGTTTTTTCAGGAAGATGCGGGCGAGCGCGATCCGTTGGCGCTGTCCGCCGGAAAGGTTCGCGCCGCCTTCGGACAGCTCGAACTGATAACTGCCCGGAAGCTTTTCAATGTCAGCCGCGATGTTGGCTTTTCGCGCGGCTTCCCGAACTTCTTCCAGAGAGACTTCCCGTTTCATGCCGTAGCAGATGTTGTGGTATACGGTGTCGGCGATGATGAACGGTGTCTGCGGGACGAGCGCGATATTTTCCGCCAGTGCCCGGCGGGAGAAGGAGGACAGTTCTGCTTCCCCCAGGAAAATTTCTCCCTGCGCCTGTTCCAGCCGGTCGATGACCTTGATCAGGGAAGATTTTCCGCAGCCGCTTGGCCCGGCGATTCCGACAAAAGTCCCGGCCGGGATGGAGAAGCTGATGTTTTTGAGGATCCTCTGCTCCGATTTTTCCGGATAGGAGAAGTTTACATTGCAGAGACGGATATCTCCGGTCTGAGGCCGGGATAATTCTGTCAGTCCGGTCAGGCCTTCTGCCTCTGAATGTCCGGAAGAATTTGCGGACAGACCAGCCGGATGTTCACTGCACATTTCATCGGGAGATTTTTTCGTCTGGACAGCCGAATTTTCTTCCTGTACTTTGACCGGAATATCTTCCGTCAGGTAAGAGAAATCCACCGGCAGCTCCAGGATCCGGAAATAATCATTTGCCAGTACGACGCACTCTGAAAATTCATCCAGGATCCGGTGAAGTTCGCGCAGCGGTCCGGTCAGCTGGGTGAAGCAAAGGTAGGCCGTGAGCACTGTGCCGATGGAGATCCGTCCCCGTGAAGCGAGCAGGACGGAGATGCCGATGACCAGCACGCTGAATACCGCTTCGTTGATAAATTTCAGGCAGTCGTAAAAAGCCATGGCGCGATGGTGCCGCATTTCCTTTCTGCGCAATTGTTCAGAACGTGCAAGGATGCGGTCTCCTTCCGCCTGCGCGCCGTCCAGCGCGCGGATCGTCTCAATCCCGCCGAGCAGTTCCACCATCATTCCGTCCATGTCGGCTTTCGTCTCCATGAGTTCCACGCGGATACCCTTCTGCGTTCCGATCTGACGCAGCACAATGAAGGTGCCGACCGGGATCACGAGAATCACCAGACAGGCGACAGGTACCGGAAGCTGGATAAAGATCGTCACGATCGCGGCAATCCCCGTTGTGACGGCGGGGGCAAAGTCCATGAACATCAGCTTGATTAGCTTGATTGTCCCGTCCAGGCTTCGGTTCAGGCGGCCGTGAATGTTTCCGGTCATATGGCTGCGAAAATAGGACAGAGGCGCCATCAGAAGGGAAGAAGCTGCCCTCTGGCGTGCGTTCTTTTCCGCCTGCGTCGCGGTGTCCTCCACGATCAGCCGCCGCGCGACCTTGATGACCTCGTTTACGACATTTACGAGCAGGATCACGAGAAGCACGGGAAGCACGGCCAGGAATGTGACGTCCGGTTCGGCCAGGACACGGTCGGTCAGATAGCCGACGGCGAGCGGCGTGAGCTGGCTTAAAACTGCCGATACGGCCAGGATCACAAGAATCAGAAAAAAGCTCAGCTTCTGTCTCTGCGGAAGCAGGTCAAAAATTTTTCTCCATAGTTTCTTTGGCGTTTCATTTTGGTTCATAACACACATAATCTCTCTCTTTGCATAATTATTTACACAGCCGGCAGATCCCGCCGCATGCATGTGTTTTGATTATAAACCATTCTTGGATAATTTGCACGAAATTTGAACTGTATGAAAGAAAAAACAGGATTACATGTCACCGACATCAGAATTTTCAGATATTCTGTAAAAAATTATCTTGAAATAACAGGATCAAAAATACAAAAAATCCGGTTGACAATATCTGGAAAGCATGGTATCCTGTCAAAAGGTTAGAAAGTACTAACCCAATCTGCAGGTTCAGTTCTTTTCTGTCTGATGTTGGAGATATCCATGAGAACTGAAAGTGCAGATTATTTTGTGTATGGTAGTTAGTATTTTCTAACTTTTATACTGAGATATGGTTAGTATGTACTAATCACCAGAGAAACAAGTCACAAGTAACAGTAAGAGAAGAGAGAAGGAGGAGAAATGAAACGCAGCACAAAAAACAAAATTCTGTCTGCAGTTATTACGGCATCCATGATCATCAGTCTTACTCCTGCAGGAATTTATGCGGCAGAGACGGACATTGCGGGAGCAGACGGTATGTACATGGAAGTGACAACTGTGACAGAAGAAGAATCTTCTGGTCTGGAAGACATGACGGCAGGAGCAGTTTCAGAATCTGATGGGGAGACTTTCCAGGAATCGCAGGGGGAAATGATTTCCGACGAGGACAATGAAGAAGTTCTTATGACTATTGACGCGGGAAATCCTGCGGACAGCTCAGATGAGGCAGAGCAGGATGCCGGGGAAGCTGATTCACAGGATCCCGCTGCCTCTGAGGAGGAGTCTGAACCGGAACTGCTGGAAATCAGTATTGACGGGATTGAAGAAGCAGAGAGCGAACCAGATCTGGCAGGGGAAAACGGAGTACTTCCGGCGGCTGAGGAGACGGATTATGCTCTGATGAACATTCCCTATGCGGCATTCTATCAGGCGGTGGGCGTAAATGGCAGCGCGGATTACGACGCCATGAGTTCCGCGACGAACAAGGTCGGGAATTACGGCAAGGCTGGAGGAGCTTTCCATTCAGGAACGACCGCAGGAACTGGAGATGACGGTGCGGTAACCGCGGTCGGCGGAGCAAACGGTGCAAAGAATGAGGGTGTGATCTGGCCGGTTAAGATCAGCGAAAACGCGAAAGGAAAGCTGAGAGAACTCGGAGGCACAGAGATCACCAGCGCTTCCAAAGTTACAACGGCCACGGTGGGACGCGGAAGCACAAGCGTAAATTATCTCGTCAGCTATGAGGCACTGACGGAAGCTCCTGCTTACTCTTACTATTATTTGAGTGGTGAGCCGACGAACTATCTGACGCTTGATGTGGACAGCCAGGGGAAGGCACAGTTTTCATCCGGAAAGGAAGGCACGGTTTCCGAAAGCACGATCGAGATCACGGACAATTACGGCACGCATCACGCAGACGTACAGCTGGCGCTCAAGGAAACTCCTGAGGCTGTGAGCAGCAGCCTGATTAATGCGGTAGTCATTACCACAGGAGACGGAAGCACCGTCGGCCTGGTGCATGTAGACAACATCTGGGCAGCCAATGAACTGGGATGGAACGTGAGCGCCGGTCCGGATCTGGGCGGGAAAACAATCACGGGCATCCGCTACTACTGCAGTGTCAAGGATGACAGCGTAGGGGAAGACAACAGCGAAGCGCCTGCTTATCAGAACTATATTTACGAGTATTCGGTAAATAACAAGCCGGTTAAAAAGTATAACAACGCAGAGAACCTCAAGGCGGAGTTTGACAGGAGCAGTTCTGTGACGGTGAGCGGACTTCCGGAGGATATCCAGAATCCGAAGGCGGCCGTATATCATACGGACGGGGGAAGACCGGCGACCCTTACCTACCTGACTCCGGCGACAACGGATGGGGACGGCAATACGGTTCCGGAAGAGGTGGAGATTAAAAACGGAAAGATTGCGCTTGCGTCGGCGCCGGCTGACAAAACGGAATATACGGTTGCGGTCAGCAGTGACAATTATGCTTTCGGGACATTCACGGTGACATACACAGCGCCGGAGTCAGAAAATCCAGGTTCGGAAACGGAGAAACCTGGAACGGACAACCCTGAACCGGAGGCAAAATACACAGTGACCTACAACGCCAACGGACAGAAGAACGTCAGGAACATGCCTTCCGACAGCGTTTCCTACGAAGAGGGAAAGAATGCTGCCGTAAAAGGAAAGCCAGTCAGCAAAACCAGCTTCTTTGCCGGATGGAATACAAAGGCAGACGGGAAAGGAAAAGCATACAAAGCCGGCGACAAGATCAAAATGACGGCAAATGTCACACTGTACGCACAGTGGGAAGATACCTGCACAGCGTCGAAGCTGACTTACAAGGTATCCGGGTATAACCGGGTGACCTGCACCGGGACGACCGGAAAGAATCAGACTTCTGTCAGGATACCGGCGAATATAAAATATTCCGGAATCGCGTATAAAGTTACGGGAATCGCGCAGAACGCGTTTGCGGGTATGAAGAAGCTGGAAAAGGTCACGATTGGACATAATGTGCGGACGATTGGGTACAGGGCATTTTACAGATGCACGGCGCTGAAGGCGGTCGTTATCGGAAAAGGCCTTGTGACGATCGGAAGGAACGTGTTTGACTTTGCGAAGAAAGGCTGTGTGATCAAGATCAACAGTACAAAGCTGAGTACCGTAAAGACGGCGATCAGCCGCGGAACCGAAAACATGACAGTGAGGGTTCCAGAGAGCAGGCTTGGCGCTTACAGAAAACTGCTCCAGGATAAGGCAAAGAATGTCACGGTAAAAGCAGAATAAAGCGGAGCGCGGTCTGCTTCTGCGGAACGCATGAGGCATAAGGAAACCAGAAAAAATCAGAGAAAAGAGACCGGTATATGACTGAGACGGCGCGGCCGCAGGGCATGCTGCCAGAACAGGGTTCAGTCATTGCCGGTTTCTTTGTCATATTTTTCCGATTTCATCATTTACAGGGTTTTGTTTTTAGGATATAATGATTTGAGAATCAGGGAATGGCCGGTACGGACCATTTGCACATTTATGAAGGAGGTATGTAATTTTATGAAAAAGTACATTGCGGAGTTTATTGGCACGGCGGTTCTGGTAGTTCTGGGCTGCGGTACGGCTATGCTGGTCGGTTGTGACGCGGCGTCGGGCGGCGGATACGTACTGACGGCGCTTGCGTTCGGTCTGGTCATCGTAGGGATGGCGTACTGTGTCGGAAATATTTCCGGCTGCCATATCAACCCCGCGGTATCTCTGGGAATGCTGATGACCAGCCGCATGGAGAAAAAAGAATTTGTCAGATACGTGATCGCCCAGGTACTCGGCGGAATTGTGGGAGCTCTTATCCTGTTCATCATTTTCACGCTTGGCAAAGTGCCGGATATGACAGGCGCTCTCGGCTCCAACGGGCTGGCCGGAGTGAACGGCAATCCGGGTTCCGGCATCCTGGTGGAAATTGTTCTGACCTTTATCTTTGTCATAACGGTTCTCGGTGTGACGGATAAGAAGATGGCGGATCACGGCTCTTTCGGAGGCATCGTGATCGGAGCTGCGCTGACGCTTGTGCATATTTTCGGAATCGGTCTGACCGGTACCAGCGTAAATCCGGCGAGAAGCTTCGGCCCGGCGCTCATAGCCGCTTTTTCCGGAAATCTCGCTCCGCTTGCCTGCGTCTGGGTATTTATCATCGGTCCGGTGGTAGGAGCCGCTCTTGCGGCGATCGTTTACGACATGCTGACCAGCGAACTGTAAACGGATCCGCTTTACAAAACGCTCTTTTATTTATGGTGCTGCCGCTCCGTTAAATTATCGGGCGTGGACTGAAATAAACAAATAAACAAACCGCAAAGATGCGAAGGAGGTACGTAATAATGAAGAAATATGTTGCAGAATTTATGGGTACCGCGATTCTGGTGACTCTGGGCTGCGGTACGGCCATGCTGGTCGGCTGCGATGCGGCGTCCGGCGGCGGCTACATTTTGACGGCGCTCGCGTTCGGCCTGGTTATCGTGGGGATGGCCTACTGTGTCGGGAATATTTCCGGCTGTCATATCAATCCGGCGGTATCCCTCGGCGTGCTGATGAGCGGCGGTATGGACACGAAGGATTTCCTGGGTTATGTGGTCGCGCAGTGCCTTGGAGGACTGCTGGGTTCCCTGATCCTGCTCGCGATCTTTTTCTCCGGCGGCATTACGGATATGACCGGCGGATTCGGCGCCAATGGCCTTGCCGGCGTGAACGGGAGCGCGGCCGCGGGTCTTCTCGTTGAGCTCGTCCTGACGTTCATTTTTGTGCTGACGATCCTCGGCGTGACGGACAAAAAGGCGAATCACGGTTCTTTCGCCGGCGTCGTGATCGGCCTTACGCTGACTCTGGTCCATATCCTTGGAATCGGCCTGACCGGCACGAGCGTGAATCCGGCGAGGAGCATCGGTCCGGCGATCGTGGCCGCGGTCGCGGGGAATACCGCTCCGATTTCCTGCATCTGGGTATTTATCGTCGGTCCGATGGCAGGCGCGGCGCTTGCAGCCGTCACCTACAAGCTGCTGACGAAAGAAAAAACAGAGGCAAAGAAAGAATAAAACGGCTGAGGCCGTCCGCCCGGTGCGAGAGCACCGGGCATTTTGCGTGAAGATGAAAAAACTTTATTTTTACTTTGTTCATAAAAAATTCAATTGTCTTGACAGGCTGAAAGTGCTACAATACGATAGTATATGCGAAGATGGTATATGCGGGCGTATGCCCGCCGCAGCAAACATTACGATGTGAATGGAGAGCCAAGATGAGTCTAATTCAGAAAATTTTCGGAACACACAGCCAGCGCGAGCTGAAGATGATCATGCCGACTGTGGACAAGATAGAGAGTCTGCGCCCGGCCATGATGGAGCTGAGCGATGAACAGCTGAAAGCGAAGACACAGGAATATAAGGATCGGTACGCAAAAGGAGAATCGCTTGATTCTCTGCTGCCGGAGGCGTTTGCGACGGTGCGCGAGGCGGCGCGGCGCGTTCTTGAAATGGAGCACTACCGGGTGCAGCTGATCGGCGGCATTATCCTGCATCAGGGCCGTATCGCGGAAATGAAGACCGGTGAAGGAAAGACGCTGGTCTCCACGCTCCCGGCGTACCTGAACGCGCTGACCGGCGAGGGTGTCCATATCGTCACGGTCAATGATTATCTGGCGCACCGCGACGCCGAGTGGATGGGAAAGGTACATGAGTTCCTTGGACTGACGGTCGGCTGCGTGCTGAATTCCATGGACAATGACGAGCGCAGGAAGCAGTATGCCTGCGACATTACTTATATCACAAACAACGAGGTCGGATTCGACTATCTGCGTGACAACATGGTTATCTACAAAGAGCAGCTTGTGCAGAGGGATCTTGTCTACGCGATCATCGACGAGGTCGACTCTGTTCTGATCGACGAGGCGCGTACGCCGCTGATCATTTCCGGACAGAGCGGCAAGTCCACGAAGCTGTACGAGGTCTGCGATATCCTGGCGCGTCAGCTTGAGCGCGGGGAGGCGAGCGGCGAGGTCACGAAGATGACGGCGATCATGGGCGAGGAGATCACGGAGACCGGCGATTTCATCGTCAACGAGAAGGATAAGATCGTCAACCTGACGGAGCAGGGCGTCCACAAGGTTGAGAAGTTCTTCGGCATCGACAACTTTGCCGACGCCGAGAACCTGGAGATCCAGCACAATATCATCCTTGCGCTGCGCGCGCACAACCTGATGTTCCGCGACCAGGACTACGTGGTCAAGGACGATCAGGTTCTGATCGTCGACGAGTTCACCGGCCGTATCATGCCGGGCCGCCGCTATTCCGACGGTCTGCACCAGGCGATCGAGGCGAAGGAGCATGTGAAGGTGAAGCGTGAGAGCAAGACGCTCGCGACGATCACGTTCCAGAATTTCTTTAATAAATATAAGAAGAAAGCCGGCATGACCGGTACCGCGCTGACAGAGGAGAAAGAGTTCCGCGACATTTACGGGATGGACGTAATCGAGATCCCCACGAACCGTCCGGTGATCCGAAGAGATATGGACGACGCGGTTTACATGACAAAAAAAGAGAAGTACCGCGCGGTGGTCGAGGCGGTCAAGGAGGCGCACGCGAAGGGACAGCCGGTTCTGGTCGGCACGATCACGATCGAGGTCTCTGAGCTGCTTTCCGGCATGCTGCGCCGCGAGGGGATTCAGCATAAGGTCCTGAACGCGAAATTCCATGAGATCGAGGCGGAGATCGTCGCGGACGCGGGTGTCCACGGGGCGGTCACGATCGCGACGAACATGGCAGGCCGCGGTACCGATATCAAGCTGGATGAGGAAGCGCGGGCCGCGGGCGGTCTGAGGATCATCGGTACGGAGCGCCACGAGTCCAGACGTATCGACAATCAGCTGCGCGGACGTTCCGGCCGTCAGGGAGACCCAGGAGAGTCGAGGTTCTACATCTCCCTGGAGGATGATCTGATGCGTCTGTTCGGTTCCGAGAAGATGATGAAGGTCTTCAAGTCGCTCGGAGTCGAGGAGAATGAGCAGATCGAGCACAAGATGCTTTCCAGCGCGATCGAGAAGGCGCAGACGAAGATCGAGGGAAACAACTTCGGAATCCGCAAGAACCTGCTCGAGTACGACCAGGTAAACAACGAACAGAGGGAGATCATCTACGCGGAGCGCCGCCGTGTGCTTGACGGCGAGAGCATGCGCGACTCGATCTTCAAGATGATCACGGATATCATCGACAATACGGTCGATACCTGCATGGGAGAAAATTCCGACCGCGAGCAGTGGGATCTTCAGGAGCTGAATTCCCTGCTGCTTCCGATTATGCCGGTAAAACCGGTCACGGCGGAAACGATCAGTGAGGTCCGGAACAAAAATGAGATCAAGCAGATGCTGAAAGAACAGGCGGTCAAGCTGTATGAGCTCAAGGAGGCGGAGTTCCCGGAGCAGGAGCAGATCCGTGAGCTGGAGCGCGTCATTCTCCTGAAAGTCATCGACCGCAAATGGATGGATCACATCGACGATATGGATCAGCTCCGGCAGGGAATCGGCCTGCAGGCGTACGGTCAGAAGGATCCGCTTGTCGAGTACAAGATGAGCGCGTACGAGATGTTTGACGCCATGACGGCGTCGATCCAGGAGGATACGGTAAGGCTTCTGTTCCATGTCAAGGTGGAGCAGAAAGTAGAGAGAGAAGAGGTGGCGAAGGTTACCGGTACGAACAAAGATGACTCCGGCCCGCGCGCTCCGAAGAAACGTACAGCGGAGAAGATCTACCCGAACGATCCGTGTCCGTGCGGCAGCGGAAAGAAATACAAGCAGTGCTGCGGCCGCAAGAAATGATGAGAAACAGAAAAAGCGAACGAATATTCAGAAAGAGGGTGAAGCTGTGGTTGAGCTCGATCAGTTTAAGAGCGTTTTAGGAAGTTATGAGAAACCATTAGTGGAAGTGAGGGATTCACTTTGACCTGGTGAACAAAGAGCAGAGGATCCAGGAGCTTGAGAGAGAGATGGAGGCGCCGGATTTCTGGGACAATCCGGAAAAGTCCCAGGAGTCCATGCGCACGCTGAAGTACCTGAAGGACGATCTGGAGACTTACAGAAAACTGAAGGATCAGTACGAGGAGATCGAACTTCTGATCGAGATGGGATACGAGGAGAATGACGAGACGGTGATCCCCGAGATTCAGGAGATGCTTGAGTCTTTCGAGGCGACGTTCGAGGATATCCGGATCCGTACGCTTCTTTCCGGGGAGTATGACAAGGACGACGCGATCGTCACGCTCCACGCGGGGGCGGGCGGAACCGAGTCGTGCGACTGGGCGTCCATGCTGTACCGGATGTTTACGCGCTGGTGCGATAAGAAAGGGTACGACGTGGAGGTGCTCGACTATCTCGACGGCGACGAGGCGGGCATCAAGTCCGTGACGTTTGAAGTGCACGGCGAGAACGCGTACGGCTATCTGAAATCGGAGAAAGGCGTCCACCGCCTGGTGCGCATCTCCCCGTTCAACGCGGCGGGCAAGCGGCAGACTTCGTTTGTGAGCTGTGACGTCATGCCGGATATCGAGGAGGATGTGGATGTCGAGATCAATCCGGACGATCTGCGGATCGACACATACCGCTCCAGCGGGGCCGGCGGACAGCATATCAACAAGACTTCCTCGGCGATCCGCATCACGCATCTGCCGACCGGTATTGTCGTGCAGTGCCAGAATGAGCGGTCGCAGCATCAGAACAAGGACAAGGCCATGCAGATGCTGAAGGCGAAGCTCTATCTGCTGAAACAGCAGGAGAACGCCGAGAAAGCGTCCGGTATCCGCGGCGAGGTCAAGGAGATCGGATGGGGAAACCAGATCCGTTCCTACGTCATGCAGCCGTACACAATGGTCAAGGATCACAGGACGAACGAGGAGTCCGGGAATGTGGCGAGCGTTATGGACGGAAATATCGATCCGTTCATCAACGCCTATCTGAAATGGGTGTCGCTGGGACAGAAGGCAAAAGAGGCGTAAAGACAGGGCGGACTTTATGCTCCGCGCTTCCATAATAAGATAAAAGAAAACGGCGCAGCGGACGAAGCGCCTCCGGGAGGACGGTCGGAAGATCCCTCCGGGGGACGCTTTGTTCGCTGTATCTTTTTGATCTGCCGCCTCCCCTCATACAAAGACCGGACATTTCGGGATAAAAAACTGTTGCATGAAAAATAAAAGTATGTTAGTATCCTTGAGTGGTATACAAACGTTTTTCACACACACACATTTCTGGAAAAGAAATAAATATAAAAGCAATATGTGATAGCAATGAAGTCGCATTGTACGGTTGGGAGGGAAGCGATTTATGCCTGAAAAGACCAAGTACTATGTGGTCAGACAGAAGGCTGTGCCTGAGGTACTTCTGAAAGTTGTGGAAGCGAAATGGCTGCTTGATTCCAAAAAGGCGGAGACTGTCCAGGAGGCGGCGGACCGGGTCGGGATCAGCAGGAGCTCTTTTTATAAGTATAAGGATGATATTTTTCCGTTCCGCGATAATGTGAAGGGCAGGACGCTGACGTTTGTGATGCAGGTGCAGGATGAACCGGGACTGCTCTCGGATGTGCTGAACGTGATCGCCCGATATCACGCCAATATTCTGACGATTCATCAGAGCATTCCGACAAACGGGGTAGCTTCGCTGACGCTCAGCATTGATATTCTGCCGGAAACCGGCGATGTGTCGGGGATGATCGAGACGATCGAGGCGAAGGAAGGCGTTCACTATCTGAAGATACTGGCGAGAGAGTGACAGGTCCCGCGGAGGGAACCATGAATAATAAACAGCATGTGATAAAAACGTTTGGAGAAGCGCGTGCAAATCCGAAAACGCGCAGGAGACAAAGAAAAAGAAGAGTATGGAGGAATGGATATGCAGACAGCAGTGGCAGTATTAGGTTACGGTACGGTGGGTTCAGGCGTGGTTCATGTGATTGAGGAGAATCACGACAGTATTCTGCAGAAAACAGGCGTGGATCTTGAGATTAAGTATGTACTGGATCTGAGGGATTTTCCGGGAGATCCGATTCAGAAAAAAGTTGTGCATGATTATGAAGTCATTGTGAACGATCCGGAAGTGAAGATCGTCGTCGAAGTGATGGGAGGGGTCAACCCTGCCTATACGTTTACAAAGCGCGCGCTGGAGGCGGGCAAGAGTGTCTGCACATCCAACAAGGAGCTGGTGGCAAGGCACGGTACGGAGCTGATCGCGGCGGCCCGCGAACACAGCGCGAGCTATATGTTTGAGGCAAGCTGCGGAGGCGGCATCCCGATCATCCGTCCGCTGCGCACCTGTCTGTGTGCGGACGTGATCGATGAGATCACCGGCATTGTGAACGGTACGACAAACTATATTCTGACTAAAATGATCGACGAGGGACTTGAGTTTGAGGATGTCTTAAAGGAAGCGCAGCAGAAAGGCTATGCGGAGCGCAATCCGGAGGCTGATATCGAGGGACACGACGCCTGCAGAAAGATCGCGATCCTCTCATCCCTCGCGTACGGGAAGCGCGTCGACTACACGGACATCTACACGGAGGGAATCACGAAGATCACATCGGCCGATATTCTCTACGCAAAGGCGATGAACAAAACGATCAAGCTGCTCGCCTACAGCCGCAAGGAAGGGGACAAGGTTCTCGCGATGGTAGCTCCGTATCTGGTCGGCCAGGCGGATCCGCTCGCGAGCGTCAACGGCGTGTTCAACGCGATCTTTGTCCATGGAAACATGCTCGGGGACGCGATGTTCTACGGCCAGGGAGCCGGAAAGGACGCCACCGCGAGCGCGGTTGTATCGGATGTGATCGAGGAAGCGCAGGTTCTCGGCACCAGCGTTATGTCCGCATGGGATCCTGAGAAGCAGGAACTGATGAATGTCGCCGATATGAGATGCAGGTTCTTTGTGCGCGTCAGCGGAATGGACGCGGGCGCGGCCAGAGACGCGTTCGGAACGATCGAACTGTTTGACGCGGGCGTGTCCGGAGAATACGGATTTATCACGGAAGAGATGAGCGAGGCGGAGTATCAGAAGAAAGCGCTGAAGCTTGACGGCGTGCTTTCGATGCTGCGCATCCGCGACTGATCCTGCGCCGGCAGGAAGCCGCGCGGGAGCCGGAGCAAACGTCATCCGGCGGTTTACCATATAATGAGGAAATGAGGAGAGATTATGAAATATATTGTCATACTGGGAGACGGAATGAGCGACGAGCCGGTGGAGCAGATCGGAGGAAGGACGCCGCTTGAGGCCGCGGCCACGCCGGTTATGGATGAGCTCGCCGCCGTCTCTGAGATCGGTCTGCTGCGCACGATTCCGGAGGGAATGAAACCGGGCAGCGATACGGCGAACCTTGCCGTGATGGGATATGATCCGAAAAAATATTATACGGGACGTTCGCCGCTTGAGGCGCTCAGCATCGGCGTGCCGATGGAGGAGACGGATGTGGCGTTCCGCTGCAATATCGTGACGCTGTCGGAGGAAGAGCCCTACGAGGAGAAGACCATCCTTGATCACAGCTCGGATGAGATCAGCACGGAGGACGCCGCGGTTCTTCTCGACGCGGTGCGCGCCGAGCTCGAGGATGAAACGTATCACTTTTATGTGGGGACCAGCTACCGCCACTGTACGATCTGGAAAAACGGCAGGGTGGTTCCGCTGACACCGCCGCACGATCATCTGGGGGAAGTAGTGGGCCCCTATCTCCCGGAGGACGAGACGCTGCGCAGGATGCAGAAGAGAAGCTATGAGATTCTCTCGCAGCATCCGATCAACCTCGCGCGCAAAGCGAAAGGTCTGAATCCGGCGAACAGCCTGTGGTTCTGGGGAGCAGGCACGCGCCCGATGCTGTCTTCCTTTGAGGCGCTTTACGGGAAAAAGGGCGTGATGATCTCCGCGGTCGATCTTCTGAAAGGGATCGCGGTCGGCGCCGGGATGCGCAATATTCTGGTGCCCGGGGCAAACGGCGGACTCAACACCAACTATGAGGGAAAAGCGCAGGCTGCCGTGGACGCCCTGCTGAAGGAAGGCGCGGATTTCGCGTACATTCATCTGGAAGCGCCGGATGAGATGGGGCATCAGGGAAGCCTGGAGAGAAAAATAAAATCAATCGAAAATCTTGACGGACGGATTGTCCGGATTGTGAAAGAGCAGATGGACGCGTCCGGGGAACCGTACCGCATGCTGATCCTGCCCGATCATCCGACGCCGCTTCGGATCCGTACGCACAGCTCCGAACCGGTGCCGTATCTGCTCTATGACAGCACGAAGCCGGTGGAGTCCCATCTGCTCTACAATGAGAAAGAAGCCGAAAAAAGCGGGATCCTCCGCGAACACGGATATGAGATGATGAGTTATCTGCTGTCGCGCTGACCGGAACGAGGGAGCCTGTTAGGAAGAAGACAAAAAACCGCCCGTATCAGAGAAATCATTGCGAAATTTCCCGATACGGACGGTTTTGTTCTGCGCAAAAACAGAGGAAAAAATCAGATGAAATCGTCCTGCTCCTCCTGCGCTTCCGCGTCCCCTGCGCTTTTTGACGTCAGATCCAGATAAAACTGCGTGCCTGTCGCGGTCATATACGGACCGATCCAGATCATCCCGATGCCGAAGCTTAAGAGTCCGAGGAGCAGAACGCCGAAAAAGCTGAGCTGAAGGTAAAAATACCGCAGCTTGTTTCCGTCCATGAGGCGCCGGCTTTCCCGCAGGAGTTCCCGTGAGGATCTTCCGGGATTGTCCGCGTAGAGGCACGGGAACATCGCGTAGCCGAGCGTGAGGCGGAAATACCCCGCAAGGCAGAGCGGGAGCGAAACGAGAAATCCGATAATCCAGGCGATACTGCCGGATCCCATCGCCATGAAAAACAGGACTGTGGGAACGGTCAGGGAGAAGACCGCGGCGGCCGCCATGGCCAGGAAATATCCGCCGATATGCTCCGGCTGGTGCGTGAAGCCGAAAAACAGATCGTTGAACCGAAAAATTCTCCCGCGGCAGATATTCAGGTAGAGGAACATGGAGCCGACGGAGAGGATCGTCGAGAGCAGCCGCGTGATGATCTGACAGACTGCTCCGGGGATCGAAAAGAAGAAGGAACCGTCCGCCGCGATTCCGATGCCGGAGGCGGGGAAAGCCATGCCGACAATTTCCTCAAGGAGCATGTTCAGCATGATTTCCGTCAGAAAGATGGCTGCCAGGAATCCCCATTTGCCGAGAAGGACGGCCCTGGCCCGGGTTTTCAGTTCCGCGGTAGATGTTCTGCTCATATATATTCACCTCCTGAAGGAGTCTGCTGACGGCCGGGGGATGATCCGGGATCGCCGAAGCCGAACCAGTAGGGTTCATCGTCTGTCCAGAGACCGCCGTCGTCCGGAAGAACGCTGTTTCCGTCGTCCGGGAGTGCCTCTCCGCTGTTATCCGGAAGGGTGCCGCCGTTTCCGTAGTAGCGGTTGAAATAGTCGTTGGCCAGATCGTCGTCGTCCGGAACAGAATTTGTGTCGTCCTCCTTCTCTGTGCCGCCTCCGAAGTAGTCGTCAAATTCGATGTCGAGCCCCATCTCCTGCGCATAATAGTTGAAGGCGCTTTCCAGCTGGCTCCGCAGTCCCGGATCCGACAGCACCGTGCGGACGGCTACGACCGTGGTCACGATGGAGGCGGCTATTCCGGCAGCCGAGACAATAAGAGCGATCCGGCACCTGCCGGTAAGACGCCGGTTGCGGCCGCGCGAGAGCAGGGCGAACAGAATGGAAAGAGCTCCGCAGGGAACCGCGATATAGAATATAAAGCTGCAGAATATGGTGAGAAAGGAAAGTACGACGGACGCCGTGGCCATGGCACTGCTGTACTCCATTCCCGGAGTATTGGGTCCGTAATAATCTTCGTAGTTGTTATGTCTGCTAAAAAACATAGACGGACTCCTTTCGTAAAAAATCTGCCGTTCCGCAGTTCGTGAAATGGTTCCGCGGCTCTGAATGAAGCGGGAAAGACAGGAACTTCCCGGCCGTTTATAAAGAGACACGGAGAAAGAACATGGTCGTGAACAGCATAACCGTATGGTAACACAAAGGAGAATTTTTGACAAGCCGTGTAAACTTAACGTAACCAATTAATTTCCTTGCGGGAAACGGCACGATATGGTAAACTGACAGCCGGATGTTTAACTGCTTCGGGCCGCGGCGCATCCGGCCGGAGGACAGGAGCAGGGAGAATTTTGTACAGAGAGGAATCATAAAATATGGATATTATAAAAGCACTTGCACAGGAGCTTGGGATCAGGCCGCAGCAGGCGGAGGCGGCCGTAAAGCTGATCGACGAGGGAAATACGATCCCTTTTATCGCGCGTTACCGCAAGGAGGCGACCGGAGAGCTGAACGACGAGGTGCTCCGAAAACTGAATGAGCGCCTTGCCTATCTGCGCAGTCTTGAGGAAAAAAAGGCGCAGGTGATCTCGGTGATCGAGGAACAGGGAAAGCTGACGCCGGAGCTCCGGAAGCAGATCGAGGAAGCACAGACGCTGGTCGTGGTGGAAGATCTGTACCGCCCGTACCGTCCGAAGCGCAGGACACGGGCGACGATCGCGAAAGAAAAAGGTCTGGAGCCGCTGGCAAATCTGCTCCTTCTGCAGTCGCTGAAAAGATCGGCGCTGGAGGAGGCGGAGGCATACATATCGGAGGAAAAAGGCGTTCCCACGGCGGAGGACGCGCTTGCCGGCGCCAAGGATATCCTCGCGGAGGCGGTCTCCGACGAGGCGGATTACCGCAGCCGGATCCGCAGCATGACGATGGAGGAAGGTCTGCTGACGAGCACGGCAAAGGATGAGAAGGCGCAGTCGGTCTATGAGATGTACTACCACTATGAGGAACCGGCCGCGAAAGCGGCGGGGCACCGGATTCTGGCGCTGAACCGCGGCGAGAAGGAAAAATTCCTCACGGTGAAGATCGAGGCGCCGGAGGATAAGATCCTGCGTTATCTGGAAAAACGGGTGATCAGGAAGGACAATCCCTACACCTCCCCGGTGCTGCGGGAAGTCGTGGAGGACAGTTATAAGCGGCTGATCGCCCCGGCGATCGAGCGGGAAATCCGAAACGAGCTGACGGAGAAGGCGGAAGACGGCGCGATCGCTGTGTTCGGGAAGAATCTGGAGCAGCTGCTTCTGCAGCCGCCGATCGCGGGACAGGTCGTGCTCGGCTGGGATCCGGCGTTCCGCACCGGCTGCAAGCTGGCGGTTGTGGACGCGACCGGAAAAGTGCTCGATACGACGGTCGTGTATCCGACCGCGCCGACGAACGAGGCGAAGATCCGCGCGGCGAAGGATACGGTGAAGAAGCTGATCGAAAAATACGGAATCACGCTGATCTCGCTCGGAAACGGCACCGCCTCCCGCGAATCGGAGCAGGTGATCGTCGATATGCTGAAGGAAGTGCCGCGGCAGGTGGCTTATGTGATCACGAACGAAGCCGGCGCCTCCGTCTATTCCGCGAGCAAACTGGCGACCGAGGAGTTCCCGAATTTTGATGTGGGACAAAGAAGTGCGGCGTCGATTGCGCGCAGAGTGCAGGATCCGCTTGCGGAACTGGTCAAGATTGATCCGAAATCGATCGGCGTCGGTCAGTATCAGCATGATATGAATCAGAAAAAACTCGGGGAGGCGCTGGACGGTGTGGTTGAGGACAGCGTAAACCGGGTCGGCGTGGATCTGAACACGGCGTCCGCGCCTCTGATGGAGCATATTTCCGGCATCACGAAGACGATCGCGAAGAACATCGTCGCCTACCGCGAGGCAAACGGAAGATTCCGGAGCAGACGCGAGCTGCTGAAGGTCCCGAAGCTTGGCCCGAAAGCGTTCGAGCAGTGCGCCGGCTTCATGCGGATCAGCGGCGGAACGGAGGCGCTCGACTCGACGAGTATTCACCCCGAGAGCTACGAGGCGGCGAAAAAGCTGCTCGCGGAACTTGGCTACACGGAGGACTGGATTACGGAGGCCGGCGCAAAATCCATTTATATTAAGGATTATAAGAAGACGGCGCAGAAGCTGGGGATCGGCGAGCCGACGCTGCGCGACATCGTAAAAGAACTCTGCAAGCCGGGACGGGATCCGCGCGACGAGATGCCGCAGCCGATCCTGCGCACGGATGTGCTTGAGATGAAAGACCTGAAGGAGGGAATGATCCTGAAGGGAACGGTCCGCAACGTGATCGATTTCGGGGCGTTTGTCGACATCGGCGTTCATCAGGACGGACTGGTTCATATCTCTCAGCTCTCAAGCAAAAAGTTTGTGAAGCATCCGCTTGAGGTGGTCAGCGTGGGGGATATTGTGGAAGTGAAAGTGCTGAGCGTGGATCTGCAGAAAAAGCGGATTGCGCTGACAATGAAATTTTAAAGGAAACAAAAAGACGAACCGTCAGGCCGGAAGTGAGAGCCGGCAAACCACTGGACGGATGGGGACAGAGAAGAGAGCCGGATGAACAAAAGAGGACAGCAAAGACGTACCGGACAGCCAAAGGAGGACGCCGGAAAAGTGTCAGCGGAGGTCAGAAAGCGCCGGGATACAGCGGAGGGGATCAAAATGTCAGCTGCAGAAAAACATGCCGCGAAAGAAGCCGCGGCGCAGAATACGGAATTATTTGAGAGCATGCCGGTGCCGTCGGCAGTCAGGATCATGGCCGTCCCGACGATCATCGGCCAGCTGATCGTACTGATCTATAATATGGCGGATACCTTTTTCATCGGGAGGACCAACAACCCGTACATGGTTGCGGGCGCTTCGCTGATCCTGCCGGTGTTCAACATCTCGCTGTCGCTCGCCGGACTTGCCGGAACGGGCGGCGGAGCGCTGATCTCGCGTCTGCTTGGGCAGAAGAGGACGGAGGAAGCGCGGAGGGTCTACAGCTTCAGTATCTGGCTGTCCCTATTGATTGCGGGACTCTTTTCCGCGGCAGTCGGACTGTTTATGGAGCCGCTGATGCGTCTGCTGGGCGCGGATCACAACACATATGAATATGCGCATGTTTATGCGGCCTGCGTGATCGGTCTTGGAGGTATTCCGACCGTGCTCTCCAATGTGCTCTCGACAATGCTCCGCAGCGTCGGGGAGTCGAAGAAGGCGGGCTTCGGGATCACGATGGGCGGCGTGATCAACATCGTGCTGGATCCGCTGTTCATGTTTGTCCTGATGCCCTCCGGGATGGAGATCGCGGGCGCGGGCATCGCAACCTGCCTCTCCAACTGTCTCTCCTGTCTCTACTTTATTATTATGATCTGGAAGCTGGGGCCGGATTCCGTACTGAAGCTTGGCGGACCCGCCCGGCTGCCGGAGCCGTCGAGCATTGCCCAGATCTTCAGCGTCGGTATCCCGTCCTGCGTCGCGACGTTCCTGTTCGACCTGGACTATATCGTCATCGACCGCCTGATGTCCGGCTATAACGGGATCGCCCTCGCGGCGGTCGGCATCGTGCTGAAGGCGGAACGTCTGCCTTTGAATGTCGGCATCGGTATCTGTCAGGGAATGATGCCGATCGTGGCTTACAATTATTCCGCCAGGAATTATGGCAGAATGAAGGAGACCATTCGTTTCTCCAGAAGGCTCGGACTTGTCTGCGCGGCTGTGAGCATCACGCTGTACGAGATTTTTTCGCCGGCTGTCATGCGCTTTTTCATCGCGGATGCGCAGACGGTCAGTCTCGGCACGGGGTTTCTGCGGATCCGCAGCCTCGCGACGATCCTGATGTTTTTGAGTTTCTTCCATGTATATCTGTTCAACAGCTACGGCAGGGGGAAGGAAGCGCTGTTTCTCGGCGTCATGCGCTGGGCCGTGTTCAACATTCCGATGCTGTTTATACTGAACGCGGTGTTTGGGATCTACGGGATTGTCTGGTCACAGTTTGTGGCCGACGTCCTGACCGTCGCGCTGTCGGTGTATGTGCATGAGCGGTACCAGAAAAAGCTGAATACGCCGGATTCTGATAAAACTGGCAGTTGATTTCCGGAGGGATCTGCGCTATACTATGGAAGTAAAAGCTTTGCGGTCTGTTTTATGTTATGCAGGCGGGCTTTTGCGGAAATTATTTAAAATTTAATCAGGAAAGTTCTTCGGGGCAACGTGAAAATCGTGACCGGCGGTATAGTCCGCGAACCGCTTCGGCGGCCGATCCGGTGATTCCGGCGGATGCAGATGCAGCATCCGGTTTGGGAAATTCCGGGACCGACAGTATAGTCTGGATGAGAGAAGAAGCAAAGTTTTGTGTGAAATTTAAGCTGCTGCGAAGAGCTGCCGGGCGGGCGGATATCTTCCGGCAGCTTTTTATGCACAGGCCCGCATATGGAAATCAGCTGCTGGCGCAGCATGCGGGCCGCGCGGCGATCAGGAGGAAAACCGCCTCCTGCCCGATCACAGGCCCGCATATGGAGATTAACTGCTGGCGCAGCATGCGGCCCGTGCCTGGAGCAGCCTGTCTTTATACAAAGTTTTCGGATTCTTACAGAGATTCAGAAGGGCTTTTCAGAAAGAAGGAGATGGAAACATGGGTGATTTATTGAAGACAGCAGGGGATAACATTCAGTTTGTACTGGTATGCGCGGCCGTTATTGCCGTGCTGGCGCTGGGATCGAAGGCAGTGGAGCGCCTGTGGCTGAAGGACAGCGTCGCATCGATGGGAAGCACGAAATATATCACGATCTGCGCGATGCTGGGCGCGCTCGCGGCCGTGCTGCATATTTTTGATTTTCCGGTCGCCTTTCTCGCTCCGGGCTTTTACAAGCTGGACTTCAGCGAAATCCCCGTCATGATCGGCGCGTTTCTTCTCGGACCGGTCGGCGGCGTTGTCATCGAGCTGGTCAAAATTCTTCTGAAACTGGTGATCAAGGGAACGTCGACCGCTTTCGTCGGAGATCTCGCGAATTTCGTCGTCGGATGCTCGTTTGTGGTTCCGGCCTCGATTATCTACCATCTGAAAAAGACGCGCAGAACGGCTGTGGCCGCTCTGATTACGGGGACGCTGGTCATGAGCGTGTTCGGAAGCGCGTTCAACGCGTTCTATCTGATCCCGGCTTTCGCGGCTCTGTACGGCATGCCGATCGACGCGATCATCGGGATGGGCTCCGCGATCAATCCGGCGATCACGAGCGTCTGGACGCTCGCGCTCTTTGCGGTCGCTCCGCTGAATCTGTTAAAAGGCGTATTGATTTCTGTCCCGACTATGGTATTATATAAAAGAATCAGCAGGATACTGCATAATGCCGCCGGGGAGAATTACAGGACTGGAAATAAAAGACAGCCGCAGATGTAAAACGCGGCGTTACAGCGGTGCTGCAGAATAGCTGATATTTTGCAGCCCGTTTTTTCTTGAAACAGACAGGATGCGGGAGGACAAAGCGAAAGGGACGGCGAGGAAGCTATGGAAAAAATTAAAAAGATCAGCAAAGTGACGGACAATCCGTTTGTGAATCTCTATAATCTCGATGTGGTGAACCGCAAGGGAAAAGATTCCAAATATTATGTGGCCTCGCGGACGAAAAACGCCGCGGATCTTGAAATGCAGACGAAGCGGCAGACGCCGAACGGAGTAATCATTTACAGTCTGTACGGGGAGAAGCGGGATAAGGTGGTGCTGATCCGCCAGTACCGCTACGCGATCGACAATTATATCTACGAACTTCCGGCGGGACTGATTGACGCCGGAGAGGATTTTCACGAGACCGCCATCCGCGAACTGCGCGAAGAGACAGGACTTATCCTGCACCCGATCAATGCCGATCCGATGTACGAGCGGCCGTACTATACGACGATCGGCATGACGGATGAGTGCTGCGGGACCGTGTACGGCTACGCGGACGGGGAGATCAGCAGCGACATGCTCGAGGACAGCGAGGACATCGAAGTTGTGCTCGCGGACAGGCAGGAGGTCCGCCGGATTCTCCGCGAGGAGCGCGTGGCGATCGTCTGCTCCTACATGCTGATGCATTTTCTGCATGACGAAGAACCGTTTGCATTTTTGCGTGAAAAGAGGTAGAATGTCGTTGTGTTCCAGGGGCGGACGCAGCAGAATGTCAGAATCGGAGATCTGGACCGGGGAAAGGAGAACAGCCGGATGAAAGCAAAGTTTGAGATACAGGTAACGACGGGATCCCTGTACCGCTTCCTGATGTACCATACTTATCATGAACTGTCAGGAATATTCAGTATAATCGCGGGATTTGTGATTCTTGCGCTTTATGTGTGGTCCCTGAGCAGCAAAAGCGTGAATTCCTGGATTTATCTGGCCTTTTCGCTTTTATTTTTTTTGTATCTGCCGTGGACGCTGTATACCCGCGCGGCCAGACAGGCCAAACTGAATCCAGTGTTTAAGAAACCGCTCGCCTATGTGGTATCAGACGACGGGATTCTCGTGATGCAGGAAAAGGATTCAAACGAAGTGAAATGGGAGAGCGTGCTGAAGGTGCGTGAGACGGGGAAAAGCATTCTGGTCTATACGAGCGCGAGGAGCGCGTTTCTGTGGGTGAAATCTCAGATGGGGGCACAGGAGGAGACCGCGAGAAAGCTGCTGCTTGCGCATGTTGACGCCAGAAAAGTGAAGCTGAAATCCAGGCAGAGGTGAACCGACCATGGAGGAGAGATTTTCGGAAATCCGCGGAGATTCTGCGGAGGCGGGCACGGAATATGAAACGTTTTCACAGGAAGAGACGTTCCGGCTCGGAGAGCGCCTTGCGCGCAGTGCGCAGCCCGGCTGGGTAGTCGCACTGAACGGCGATCTCGGCGCGGGAAAGACGGTTTTTACAAAAGGAATGGCCGCGGGTCTTGGAATCCGGGAGACGGTCAGCAGCCCGACGTTCACGATCGTTCAGGTATATGACGGCGGAAGGCTTCCTTTTTATCATTTTGATGTGTACCGGATCGGCGATATCGAGGAGATGGAGGAGATCGGATACGAGGACTATTTTTACGGGGACGGGGTCTGCCTTGTGGAGTGGGCCGGACTGATCCGGGAACTGCTTCCGGAGCATACGGTCTGGGTCACGATCGCAAAAGATCCGGACCGGGGATTCGATTACAGAAAGATCACGGTGGCGCGGCGCCAAACTTTCTGATCCGCGCCGCAAAACGGCAGATCGGAAAAGAGAACGTTCCCTGAGCATCTGATGCCCGGATGATCCGGCAGGCGGTTCTGCCTTTCGTTTTTGCCGTCTTTGCATGGAGACAGAGCTTTTACAGGAGGCTGATTTATGAAGATACTTGCGCTGGACAGCTCGGGACTGGTGGCGTCTGTGGCTGTGGCCGAGGATGACACGCTGCTCGCCGAGTATACGGTGAACTACAAAAAAACACATTCGCAGACACTGCTCCCGATGGTGGATGAGATCGTGCGGATGATCGAGCTTGATCTGAATACAATTGACGTGATTGCCGTGGCCGGAGGCCCCGGTTCTTTTACGGGGCTGCGGATCGGATCGGCCACGGCCAAAGGTCTGGGCCTTGCGCTTGACAAGCCTCTGGTCAGCGTCCCGACGGTGGACGGGCTGGCCTATAATCTTTACGGTTCGGACCGGATGATCTGCCCGATGATGGACGCGAGAAGAGAGCAGGTTTACACGGGGATCTATACGTTTGCGGGCGGAACGTTTCAGGTGATCGAGCCGCAGACGGCGGCCGCCGTCGCGAAGATCGCGGGCAGGCTCAACGAAATCGGGCGCGAAGTGATCTTCCTCGGGGACGGCGTGCCCGTCTATCGGGAAATGCTGAAAGAGCTGATGACGGTGCCGTATCAGTTCGCTCCCGCTCATCTGAACCGGCAGAGAGCGTCGGCGGTTGCGGCGCTCGCGATGGAATATGTGCGCGCCGGAAAGACCGAGACGGCGGAAGAGCACGCTCCGGAATATCTGCGCATGCCGCAGGCGGAGCGTGAGCGGGCGGCGAGGCAGGCAGGCGGAACCGTCTGACGGAAGAGGGACCGGAATATGGAACTGATCATAGCGAAAATGGAGCCTGAGGATATTTTGCGGACCGCCTGGCTGGAGCGGCAGATTTTCAGCATGCCCTGGAGCGAAAAATCCTTTGAGGAGTCTCTTCGCTCAAAAGACGCCCTGTATCTGACGGCGAAGGCCGGCGGAACGCTGGCGGGCTACTGCGGGTTTTACCAATCCTTTGAGGAAGCCGATATCATGAACGTCGCTGTGGCCCGGGAATTCCGCAGGCAGGGCGTCGCGTACCGGATGCTCTGCGCTTTGATGGAACTGGGAAGAGAGCGCGGGATCCTGAGGTATACGCTTGAAGTGCGCGCGGGGAATCAGGCCGCGCTTCATCTTTATGAAAAACTTGGTTTTAAAAGCGTCGGCATCCGCAGAGGTTTTTATGAGAAACCGCGGGAGGATGCCGTAATTATGTGGACGGACGATGCCGGTTCTGCCCGGCCGTTCTGAGAGACGGCTGCCGCTCATTTTTTGCGGCGTGTTTTGTTTTACGCTTCGGATTCTTATGAGGAGGGGAAAATGCTGGATGTATGTTTACTTGGATGTGGCGGCATGATGCCGCTCCCCGGACGCTGGCTTACCGCGCTGATGACGAGGTTCAACGGCAGCAATCTGCTGATTGACTGCGGGGAAGGAACCCAGGTTGCCGTCAGGGAGAAAGGCTGGAGCTTCAAGCCGATCGATACGGTCTGCTTTACGCACTACCACGGCGATCATATCAGCGGGCTTCCGGGGCTTCTTCTTACGATGGGAAATGCCGGGCGCGAGGAGCCGCTGACGCTGATCGGCCCGAGGGGGCTGGCAGGTGTCGTCAACGCGCTCCGCGTTATCGCGCCGGAACTGCCTTTTCCGCTTGAGTTCCAGGAGATTCAGGGCCCGGAGCAGACTTTTCTGCGGAAAGGATATCGGATAAAAGCGTTCCGCGTGGACCACAACGTGACCTGCTACGGGTATACGCTCGAGATTGACCGGGCGGGCCGCTTTGACGCTGAGCGTGCGAGGGCGGCGGGGATTCCGCTCAAATTCTGGAACAGGCTGCAGAAAGGCGAGGAAATCCGGCACGAGGGAAAAATTTATCGTCCGGAGGATGTGCTTGGCCCGCAACGGAAAGGGATCAAGGTCACCTACTGTACCGATACGCGCCCCAAGGACGTGATCGCGGAAAATGCCGCGGGTTCGGATCTTTTTATCTGCGAGGGAATGTACGGCGAGCCTGACAAAGTGCAGAAAGCGGCCGAGAATAAACATATGATGTTTCAGGAGGCGGCGCTTCTCGCACAGAAGGCAAAGCCCAAAGAGATGTGGCTGACTCATTACAGTCCGTCTCTTGTGCATCCGGAGCAGTACATGGGCGAGGTGCGCAAAATCTTTCCCGCCGCATATCCCGGCAAAGACGGAAAGAGCGCTGAGCTCGGATTTGAGGGGGAATAGGCGATGATTCCCGCGCGCCAGGAAGCGCTGCCGCGTTTGCGAACCGCAAAGGGAGCGGATGGGAACGGTTCTTTCGTTCCCGGCGGACTGCGGCATAAACGGGGACAGAATTTTAGAACAGAGGTAGGAGCTGAATGAACGAGAGGGATATTTTGATACTGGCGATCGAGAGTTCCTGTGATGAAACGGCCGCCGCGGTTGTCAGGAACGGCCGCGAGGTATTGTCGAATGTCATTTCTTCACAGATCGAACTGCATAAGCTTTACGGAGGAGTAGTTCCGGAGATCGCTTCGCGAAAGCATATTGAAAAGATTAATCAGGTAATCAGAGAAGCCCTTGCGGATGCGGCGGTCACGCTGGATGATCTCGACGCGGTAGCCGTCACCTACGGCCCCGGTCTTGTGGGCGCGCTTCTTGTCGGAGTAGCCGAGGCCAAGGCGATCAGCTACGCGAAAAAACTCCCGCTTGTGGGGGTTCATCACATAGAAGGGCATATATCCGCCAATTATATTGAAAACAAAGAACTGGAGCCGCCGTTTCTGTGTCTGGTAGTGTCCGGCGGCCATACGCATCTTGTCATGGTAAAGGATTACGGCGTCTATGAGATCCTGGGGCGCACGCGTGACGACGCGGCCGGGGAGGCGTTTGATAAAGTGGCGCGGGCGATCGGCCTTGGCTATCCGGGAGGCCCGAAGATCGACCGGATCTCCGCCGAGGGCAATCCGGAGGCGATTCCTTTTCCTAAGGCAAAGATCCCGGACGCACCGTATGATTTCAGTTTCAGCGGATTAAAGTCGGCTGTGCTGAATTATCTGAACGGCTGCCGGATGAAAGGGGAGGAGATCGTGACTGCCGATGTGGCGGCCTCTTTCCAGAAAGCGGTTGTGGATGTGCTGACGGAGCACGCAGTTCATGCGGCGAAGGAGCGGGGAACGGACAAGCTTGCGATCGCGGGCGGCGTCGCGGCGAACAGAACGCTGAGGCGCACGCTGGAAGCTGCCTGCGCCAAGGAAAAAATCACGCTGTATTATCCATCGCCGATTCTCTGCACGGATAACGCGGCGATGATCGGAGCGGCCGCGTATTATGAGTTCAGGAACGGAGTGCGCCACGGTCTTGATCTGAACGCGGTGCCCAATCTGAAACTCGGGGAGCGGTAAATCCGCGCCGGAAGAATGGGGGGCGGTTTTGTGAAGACTGTGGCGGTTGTGCTTGCGGCCGGCAGAGGCAGCAGGATGAAAAGTGATGCCAGAAAGCAGTATATGATGCTGAGAGGGCGGCCGGTCATCTGTTATCCGCTCGCCGTTTTTGAACAGTGCAGCCTGGTCGACGAGGTTATTCTCGTGTGCGGACCGGGAGAGGAAGCGATGTGCCGGGAGCAGATAACGGAAAAGTATCATTATAATAAGGTGAAGAAAATCGTGCCCGGCGGGAAAGAGCGTTATCACTCGGTCTACGAGGGGCTGAAAGCGGCGGGACCGGAGTGCGGGACGGTTCTGATCCATGACGGCGCGCGTCCGCTTCTGGATGAGGCGGTGATCCGCAGACTGCTGTCCGCGGTGAAGGACTGTCACGCGTGCGTGGCGGGAATGCCTGTGAAGGATACGATCAAACTGAGCGGGGAGGACAACTATGCCGCGAAGACGCTTCCGCGGGAACGGCTCTGGATGATACAGACGCCGCAGGTGTTTGACTATCCGCTGATCCTGTCCGCGCATCAGAAGCTGATGGAGCTGGAGAGCCTTCCGGCGCAGATCACGGACGACGCGATGGTGCTTGAATATATGACAGGGCAGAAAGTAAAGCTTGTCGAAGGTTCTTACAGAAATATAAAGATTACAACGCCGGAGGATCTGCCGGTCGCGGAGGCGCTTTTGAACGGCGAATAAAAAGGAATGTC
Source organism: uncultured Lachnospiraceae bacterium (assembly GCA_947630005.1). Classification (GTDB taxonomy): domain Bacteria; phylum Bacillota; class Clostridia; order Lachnospirales; family Lachnospiraceae; genus Choladousia. The sequence goes on along the minus strand of CANRGB010000026.1, from coordinate 1,713 downwards.
GGAGGAACACACAAATGAGAATGCTTCTTGCGGGAGCCGGTGCGGTAGGGGACAGCATCCTGCGTATTTTAAAGGTAAGAGATCCGAAAGCCGAATGGCTGGAGTTTGTTCTTGTCTGCGATTATTCGGCCAAACGGGCCGCCGAGGTGGCAAAACGTCTGGGGGAGCCGGAACGGTTCTGCCCGTGCCGTCTTGACGCTATGGATACGAAAGCGGCCGAAGCGCTGATCCGGGATTACCGGATTGATTTCGTGATGGATGCGGCTCCGCCGTTCGCGAGCAACCGGATCTTTGACGCGGCGTACGCGGCAGGCGCGGATTACGCCAGCATGGGAACCTGGTCTGTCCCGATGGAATCCCCGGCTTACGGGATCGGCATTGAAAACAGTTATACCGAGCCGATGACGAAATATAATTTTGACCGCTTTGAAGCGTGGAAAGAGAGAGGACAGATGGCGGTGATCTGTCTCGGCATTGATCCGGGCGTGGTCAATGTGTTCGCGAAATATGCCGCGCTGCATCTGTTTGATGTGATTCGTGAGGTACATGTAAAAGACGGGGGAAATCTCTGCGAGCCGGAGGCCGATCCGGATACGGTTGTATTTGGGTTTAATGTCTGGACCGTGCTCGATGAGGTGATGAATCCGAATGTCGAATATGACGAGGAGCGGGGAGGCTTCCTCGTGGAAAAGGCGTTTGCCGGACAGGAAAAATTCATGATGCCGGAGGGCGTCGGAGAAAATACGCTGGTAAAAGTGGAGCATGAGGAGGTCGTGACGCTGCCGCGCTATCTCGGAGCGTACGGCCTGAAGCGTGCCACATTCAAGATCAGCCTGGATGAAAATCTTATCACCGCGCTGAAAGTGATCGACAAGCTTGGCCTGCGCAGTCTGCATCCGGTGGAGGTAAACGGCGTGAAGGTTGTTCCGAGAGATGTGGTGGCGGCCTGTGCGCCGCAGCCGAAGGACATCGGAGACGAGATGGTCGGGAAAATGCTGGTAGGCGTGCACTGCATCGGAGAGAAGGACGGGAAGAGGAAGGAATATTTCCTGTATCAGCCGTTTGACAACCAGAAATCGCTGAGGGACTGGGGGATGCAGGCGGTCGTCGTTCAGACCGGATTCGGCGCCGCGCTTGCCATCGAACTGATCGGGAAGGGAATCTGGCGTGAGGCGGGAGTCTATTCACCGGAGTACTTTGCGCCGGAGCCGTATCTGCGGCTGATGGAAGAGAGCGGATTTGAATATCATATTATAGAGATGCCTCTGAGCGGCCGCGGGTAAACCTGCGGCCGCGGTATGATGGCCCTGCCGCACGGGTTCCTGTATGCCAGAGCATGACAGGCGGAGCCTGCGCGGTGTATCCGGGGAGCCTAAAGCCTCTCAAAAAAGTTATTTAAAAAAATAAAAAAAGGTGTTGACAGAAAGGGGAAAGACTGGTAGAATACTGTTTGCGTTGAGCGCTGAACTGGAGAGGTAGCGAAGTGGTCATAACGCGGCGGTCTTGAAAACCGTTTGTCCGAAAGGGCGCATGGGTTCGAATCCCATCCTCTCCGCTCATCTGTCGGAGAGTTGGAAACGGTTCGGGCCGACAGAAAAATAAAACGGATTGGCGCCGGTTACGGTGCCGTCAGCTGAATCAGGCATTTGGAGAAGTACCCAAGCGGCTGAAGGGGCTCCCCTGGAAAGGGAGTAGATCGTTAATAGCGGTGCG
>CANRGB010000025.1 GCA_947630005.1 uncultured Lachnospiraceae bacterium | reverse complement strand
AGAACCAGTTTAAACAAGCCGGGCATTTCCTTCATGCAGCTGGCGCCCTCCTGCAGGGTTTCATTCCCCAGCGCATGTCCGCTGATCTGAAGAATCTTCAGATTCGGAAAATACTGCAGGTCAGCCAGGCTCTGGATCGTACTCTGCGCCGCGGCTTCTCCCGACAGACCTCCTCCGTCAGCGCTGGTATCCTGAAGGATTGATACTTCGTCTCCAGAAATTCTCAGCACATGGACAGCCGCAAGATCCTCGGCCATGATATCTCCTTCCGGTTTCTCAAGACCTTTTCGAACCAGCTGTTCCATAACCGGATCCGCAAAGGTTACCGCTCCGCTGACCTGGTCGGATATCTTGCTGACCGGGGCACTCTGATCAGCGGACTCCGCGCTCACGCTCAGCCCAATCCCGCATGCCATCAGAAGCATGCATGCCATGCTGATACAAACCAGTTTTTTGTTCATTGTCGTAATCCCCCTTTTCTTTTGATTTGGAAAATTATAAATCTTAAAATCAGTGCCATGTACATTATATCAAAAACTTAACCGGAAAAGTTCCCATAAATTTAGGGAAAACCTGCACAATTTTAAATGCTGTTTTTCATATGCGCCATCGAATTATACGAATTTTTAAAAAGTACTTGATTTTTCTGGAACTCCGTCTTATATTGTAGGCGTAATTGAGGAAACAAGCTACGGTAACAGGAAATTCTTATTTGAGAACGGATCTGAATGCGGCGGCGGAACCGGGAACGTATTGGTTCTGCGCGTATTCGGGAAATCCAGAAAGGAGACCGGCAATGAAGGTTACAAACATTTCAAATATCGAGGGGTTTTTTAAGGTAGTCGATCAGTGCAAGGGCACTGTCGAGCTGGTGACCGGCGAGGGAGACCGTCTGAATCTGAAGTCCAAGCTGAGCCAGTATGTGTCTCTGGCTACGATCTTCTCCAAAGGCGAGGTCGAGATTCCGGAGCTGGAGATCGTCGCTCACGAACCGGAGGACATCACCAAGCTGATCGATTTCATGATGGGCGGCAGCAAATAAATTATTTCTGTCCGGCAGATGTCAGGAGATCTGATGGGATCCATAAAACCGGCAGGAAGTCCGCTGATGACTTCCTGCCGGTTTATTTTTATGCGCAGGCCCAGGCATGGAAATCAGCTGCTGACGCAGCACCTGGGCCGCGCGGCGAGCAGGAGGAAAAGCCGCCTCCTACTCGATTTCAAAAAACTCTTCCGGTTCTGCGCATTCGGGCTGCCTTTCAAAAAGCTCTCCCGCTCATACATCTTCTTGCTGCTCGTCCTGCAGCACCTGAAAAACATGTTTCAGTTCTTTCTGATTTTTCAGCCCGAGTTTTTTCACAACCCTTCTCTTCTGGTTCGCTATCGTCTTCGAGGCCGACAGAAGAGTATTTTCCTTTCCCATCATGATCCAAAACACGGTTTTTTCCGCTCTTGACAGATAATCTATCGCAAGAAACATGCTGATATATTCCTGCGCCGTGTGCCCCTGCGCGGAGATGCGGATCGCGGCCGGCAGAAGCGAAAGCTGGTTCCGGAAAACGCAGTCGGATGCGAAGCCTTCCCGAAATGCCTTGACCGTCAGTTCAGGTTCGCAGTCTTCCAGCAAAACCAATGTTCTGACATCCGTCTCGATGCGCAGCTTTCTGGACAGCCGTATTCCGTCCGAGGAGAACGCTTCCGAATGCAGATCCACCAGCACAATATCCGGATCTGTTTCGCAGACCAGCGGCAGCGTCTCCTCCTCTTTGGAGCTGCAGCCGACAATCCGAAAATCTTCTTCTTTCTCAAGCAGTTCCCGCAGCACCGGAAGCAAAGCAGGCATATCCTCGACAATCAGTATTTTTATGACAGAATTCATATTTCATTCCCCCTGATGTATTGACGTTCCGGATCCGGCTTTCTCTGACCGGAATCCGGCGTGCGCCGTACTGAATTCGAAACGACAGTTCCCTGCCGTATTCTTCTGTCATTTTATCCCCATGCTTTTCGCGTTCCTGCATTTTTTTTCCGCTTCATTTCTTTTCCGGTATGCCCGGCATGAAAGTTTACTTTCCGGCTGCGTTTTTCGGATCTTTTCTGTTTTTTGTATCTTTTTTGTCCCTTTTTTCATTTCTCCCGAAACATATGGAACACATGTTCCAGTTCTTTCTGATTATCCAGCTCCAGTTTTTTCAGTATGGTTCTTCTCTGATTCAGAATCGTCTTCGGAGCCGACCGAAGATCATTTTCCTTCCCCATCATAATCTGAAACACGGCCATCTCGGCTTCCGACAGGCAGGAGAGCGCGGAAGTTGCGATCAGATATTCCTGCGCTGTGCAGCCCCTCGCAACGGCGCGGATATTCTCCACCAGAAACGACATCTGATTTTTGAAAATATAGCCCGACGCAAAAGCCTCCCGCGCGGCTTTCATAATAGTCTCCGGGTCGTTCAGCCCCGTAAAAATCAGAACTTTGGCGTCTGTCTCTATTCGAATCCTCTTGGATATCTGAATTCCTTCTGAGGAAGATGATCCAAGATGAAGATCCATCAGCACGATATCCGGACTTTCTTCCTTTGCCTTTTTCATCGCCTCGTTTTCGTTGACAGCGCAGCCGACGATCCGTATATCCCCCTGCTTTTCCAACAGTTTTCTGATCAGATACGAAAAATCTGTATCATCCTCAACAATCAGAACCTTTATCTGAGAATCCACCCTTCTTTCCCTCCTTCCGGAATCCCCGCGGGAGGCACAGCGTAAACTCTGTCCCATGCTGCAAAGGATCCGTACTGCTTTTTATGTTGATGTATCCCTTATGAGCCCGGATCACATTCTGACAATAAGACAGGCCGATGCCAAAATGGGGATATCCCGCATGGCAGGTATAATATAAGTCAAAAATGCGCTCCTGTTCGCTCTCCCTGATCCCGCATCCTGTATCCGCGACGCAGATCAGAGCGACATCTTTTTTGGAAGCTTTGTACGAAAGAGTGAGGATCCCGTCCTCTCCCATGGCGTCCAGCGCGTTGGAGATCAGATTTCCAAGCACTTCTTTCATATGCGACGGATCGCAGAACAGGACTGGAAACCTTTCGTCGAGATCATACTCCACCTTTCCTTTCCACGCCGCGGTCTGCTCCTCCGCCGTCTCCCGGATCAGCGCGCAGATATCCACATTCTCCGGTTCCATAAGAATTTCCCCGGTATATTTGTTGCTTCTGCGCACATATTCCTCGATGTGAGAAACCGATCTTTCAATAATATTCAGTTCCTCTTTTATATCCTCGTGCCCCGTCTCCCGGATCAGCTGCACGCTCAGCCTGATCTTTGACATCTCATTCTTAAGCATATGAGAGATATAATCGTTGTCGCGCGGAGCCGGCGGCGCCTCATCCGACCAGTCAAAATGCTCCCGGCTCAGACGCATTCCCCATATCCCGTTGTGGAACAGATGATACAGGTAATAGATGAGCAGCCCGCAGATGATCACGGCATTTCCCTGCCAGGCCTTATCAAGATGCTCAAGCCCGAGCAGGCGGAAAAGAAAGATCGTGATCAGCCAGTACCAGAGCGGCAAAAGTCCCAGCACTGACACAAGCCTCCTCTGACGGAACAGAAAGCTGCCGCGCTCTTTCAGCAGCGCACGGATGATCAGAGCCGTCATCAGCACGCCGTAGGAAAGATTGTAAACCGCCACTATCGTATAAGCCTGCGGCATTGTGTCCGGAATGCTCCTGGTCTGAGTCCACGGATATACAGCGCCGAATATCAGAACTGGCAGAAATACCACCGCGCAGAGAAACGGAAAGCCGCGCGGGATTTTCCTGTTCAGCCTGTTAAAGTAGAAACTGCAGATCACTCCGCAGGGCATCGCCAGATAGTAGGGCACCGCCGTCAGAACCGAATTCATCAGTTCGTCGGCCTCATATTCAAGCTTCCAGAAATGGACGGTGATCCCCTCCAGAAAGCCTCCGTAATAAAGGTATTCTTTCAGAATGCCCATACTCAAAAGATAGCCGCAGATAAAGCACCACTGGTTCACCTTATTTCTGGGACTTGAAATCAGAATCAAGCCATACAGAATCCATGTCAAAACAGTAAACAGCAGCAAAGCCGTCACCGGTAATCCCTGTTCCATACGTCTTCCGCTCCTCTTTCCCCTGGTCTCAAATGCAGCCTCATCTTTGCAGATCAGCCGCTATGACTATCATAACAAAAGATCGGCAGTCATTGTTCCCATAAATTTTGGGACTAAAAAACGGAACCGCGAACAGTTCCGTTTTTTAGTCCTTTTTGTCTTTCTCTCCCTGTTTTTCTAAACCGGATCCGGACGCGCGCCTTACGGCTGTTCCAGAACCTCGTCAAAGTACAGATCCCCGTACGCCTCTCTTCTCCCAAGCGCATCCTCCAGATATGCCCTGGCTTCCTCCCCGGCCCTGATTTCCGTCAGGCTGTTCATCCAGCTCCCCTTTGAATACACGGAAGATCCTCTGATGGCGGCCTCCCGTTCATATCTGCCGCGCAGCTCTTCCAGCTCCGCACAGGAGGATACGGGATACTCGATCTCATAACTGCTTTTTCTGTATTCTCTGCATATTTCCAGCTTTCTGTCAATCATGAGCGGATCCTTCTCCCACGCAAACGGTTCCGCTGCGGGGGCAGGCAGCCGGCGGACGATCTTTTCCTGTACATATTCCGTCCGTTCTTCGCGCTCCCCGGCAAACCAGTAATTGATATCCCCGTAATAACGCAGTCCGCGCGAGGTTCCCTTGATCGTATCCACGGCCCGGCTCCAGGACATTTTATCCGAGCCGTCAAAATCAGGTTCTCCCAGATCCCGGAAATAATCGTACAGGGATTCCAGACTCCAGATATATTCCTCCAGTCCGGCCGCGCGGCGCTCCGCCATCTTCCGCGCGCCCTTCTGGTCAAAGCCCGCTTTTTCCAGCAGTACGGCCGCTTCTTCTCCCGAATCCGCGAGCCCGTCCCGGATCCCACACAGCTCTTCTTTTGCCTTTTCCAGTTTCTTTAGAGTGCTCCGGGCGTCATTTTGTCCCAGCACGCAGGCCTCGGCCAGATCGAGCGCGCCATAGTACAGCTCGGCGTCCTCTGCGATCGGAAGAAGGATATCCGCGTAGACGTCCACCATCGTTCTGTACTGTTTTTCCTGTTTTATTTTCAGACCGGCAGTTATAACTGCCGCTGTCAGAATAAGACAGGGGAAAACGACAGCCGCTTTCTTCATAGAATCTCCCCCCAGCTGATTCCATAACCGTGTTCATTCATTGTATTCTCCGCCTCCAGGAGCCGGGCTCCCGCCTCGTTGAGCAGTTCCCGGATCTTCTGCGGTTCCTGTGCGCTCATGCCGGTTTTCATAAAACAGGCGTCAACGGCCCAGTGGTATACATGTCCGTCCAGTATTGTCTCCGCCGTCTCCGGCGATATGCACAGAAGCGTGTAATCTGTCATATAGAAAATGTATTCCGCGTAAGCTTCGAGATACGCGTCGTACACCTCCATGATTGTTTTCTTCTCTTCATAATCGGCCAGAACATCCTGCGTATCATACAGAATCTGGTCAAACCAGAGATATGCCCTGCTCATGAAAGCTTCCGTATTCACCGGCTCATTGTACAGGTAATCCGCGTATTCCAGCGGATAGTCCGGATCCGAGCGAAGCAGCGCGTCCCTCATCTCCCCGCTCAAGGCCTCCCTGCCGTCCGCCGCGTCCGTGTTCTCAAACTGAGACCGCGTAAGAGAATAAGAGCGAAGTCCGTCCTCGCTGTGTTCCAGTATATCCAGCTGATATACCAGATCGATCATTGTTTTCTGCGCGGTGATCATGCTGCTCAGAACCTCCAGATTATTTTTCAGGCAGCCGGCCGCCTCCCCGAGCAGCTTCTCATCCTCCGCGCGGGCGGCCGTTCTCTCCCTGACATGGGAATATGCCGCCGTGCCCGCGGCAGCCGCAAGCACGGCGGCCGCGGCCGCGGACACTCCCCTCGCGGTCCGGATCTTCCTGCGTCTGCCGCGGTAAAGCTTCTGATTCTTTTCCGCCGCGGCGGCCAGATACTCCAGAAAATTATCGTGCAGCAGTCCATAGCCGCCGTCCCCGCCTTTTACCAGCAGGCCGAGCCTGCCCTCCAGCTGTTCGGTAACCACAAAGTCAAACCATTCGCTCGCGTCCGAGATATCCCGGAGCATCAGCCTTGATTTTCCGAGGTAATCCGGAAATGCCTTCCCGAACGCTTTCTTCCTGAGATTCCGGCAGTTTCTTTCCGTCACCGCATACAGACGCTCCGGTTCCAGCATGGTCCGCTTTCTTCTCGTCATCTCAGCCGCGATATCCGGCAGAAGATGTTCCAGGATATAACGGCAGCGAAGCTGCTGTGCCTCGTCGCCGGAATACAGCCGCAGCTGAGCCTGGCACAGCCGGTCCAGATAGAGTCCCGTCAGGCTGGCGCCGGCGGCAATCCGTTCCTCCGTCCGGCCGCCGTCATGGCTCTCCTGCTGCATCAGAAGAACGTCCCGGTAGAGACCGAGCATCATCGGATTCGTGAGCAGTTCCCGCAGCTTCGCATTCTCCGGGAACGCAATCCCCGCGCTTTCCAGATTTTCCCTGACCGCCTCCTCCTCAAGAGGCAGAAGCTTTGCTGACAGGAACCGTTTCAAAGCATACTTTTTCACCTCGGCCGTCCGGTCCGCAATAAGAATCGAGACGCCGGGCATGGCCCCCAGATCCTCGATCTCCTTCAGCAGAAGCCTCCGGCGGTCCCCCGCCTCGTTCAGCCCGTCCAGAAGAAGAATAACTCCCGCACACCCGTTCGTCCGGGAAGCAAACAGCTTCTCCAGTTCACGCGTCATCTGCCTGACTTCATCCTTTCCTTTCCTGGCGCTCAGCCTGCCGAGAATGGCCTTTCTGATATACGCCGGCTCCTCGCCCGCACTCTGATATTCTTTCAGAGAAACATAAAGCACAGCCGCCGCCCCGGGGCTGTAACGCTTTGTCCCGGCCTCCCAGAGCCGGCAGAGCAGCCTGGTCTTGCCGATGCCCCCGGCGCCTTCCAGCAGAAAAAGCGAGCCCTCTCTCAGCCTGTCCAGAAGTTCCGGATCGGAGACGACGTCCTGTGCTCCGGAACCGGATTCCGTTCCCCGGCCCGCGTCTGCCGGATCCCTCGTCTCCAGAGAAATCTTACGGGAAAGAAAGCTGCCGCCGGCCGCTTTTCGTTTTTTCAGTTCGCTCCGCCCGGCTTCCCAGAGCGCCGCATGCGAGATTCCCATCCGGTCGATGCGGTCAAGCAGTTCTTCCAGTTCCGCCTTAAGCTCCTCTGTACTCTGATACCGCCTGCGCGGAAGAATATGCAGCCCTTTCAGGAGGATCTGTATGGTCTTGCCGACGGCGGATTCCGGCTCGCCCTCAAACACCGGCAGTCCCTGCGTCAGATAACGGCCCAGCCTGTTTCCCGAGAGGTCGTCCCCGGTCAGAGGCCGCCCGGCCAGCATCCGGAAAAATACCGCGCAGACCGAATAGAGATCGGTCGAAAAACCGATCTCACCGATGCTTCCAAGCTGGATTTCCGGAGCCGAATATCCCTCCTTCTCGCTGAAGGTGAACTCCTCAAAGTCCTCCTTCTGCGTATCCCACACGCTGCTGTAATCGATCAGCAGCGCCTGTTCCGGAAGAAGCAGAATATTATCCGGACTGATATCCAGGTGCAGAAATCCGCTTCTGTGAAAGCATGCGAGCGCATCCAGGACTTTTTCCAGAACAGACACGATATCCCGCAGCTTTTGCGGACCCGTTCCCTCCTCAAGCGCCGTCTCCAGATTTTCCCCGCCGTGTACGGAGAGCACGGAATAATAAGTCCCGTAAGCCTCAAACGAATTGACGTTTCCGGAGATCCGCGACGGCAGCCGTGCCAGCAGCTCCAGATTGATCTGATTTCCCTGACGGAAGCTCAGCCTGCCGCGCTCCATCAGTTCGCGTCCCTCGGGGGTGCAGCGGATCCATCCGTCCTCGTCCCGGTACACGGCTCCTCCCGGATGCCACGGAAATAATTCCTTGATCAGCACTTCATGCCGCCGGTCATGGTTCAAAGCGTCCTCATAGCTTGCCCGGTACACAATGGAGCTTCCTCCCATGCCCTCAACGAAATCGATACGGTAAGAGATCCCGCCCAGCAGGACGGATCCGCCCTCTTTTCTCAACTGACGACGGTCGGCCATCTCTGATTCCCCCTCACACAGCCGGTCCGGCTTTATTCTGATCTTCAAACAGCACCTTCAGCGCGGCGCTGAATTTCTCGCTGATCACCTCGTCCCCATACTGCGCCCGCAGCGCGTAGAGAACCAGGCAGTCAAACGGATTTCCCGGATCCAGCCAGTTCATTCCGTACTGTCCCAGGAAAAGGTTGATCTTTTTCAGACGTATTTCCAGCTTTTCATCCGCGTTTTCCGGCAGATCCTCATAATACAGATGAAACTTCCCCTCGTCCTCCTCCGAGAGAGCTTCATCGATGAGCTCAAAATCTTCGGTTACCAGAAACAGAATAATCATCGCTTTCCGGCTGACATCTTTCTTCTTCTTTTTCATCCTGATCAGCTCGCTCTCGGACGGCCAGTTCTTTTTGATCACTTTCTGAATATAGGAAAAATCTTTTGTTTTTCTTGTACTCGGCACATGCATACGGATGTATTCCTTCACGATTCTTTCAACTGAATACTTTTCATTCTGCCTGTCTTTTTCCAGACTTTCCGCTATATCGTCCTGAGGATTCTGAAGATCATCCAGAAATCTGGTAAATTTCTCGTGCGCAGTCCTGTGGATCACTCCCAGGTCCCGGCTGTACGTAAGAAAAAACTGTTCCAGTTCTTCTTCTGTTCTGACACGGGAGAACACATCCCGGATCTGCCTGGTATACTTCAGAGAACTGTCGCCGGGCTCAGGGGATGCGGCGGCATTTCGCGCGTCATAAATTTCCCGCATTTTTTCTTTCAGAATCTGCGCTTCCTGATAATTTCTCCCGGTCCGGAGCGCGAACGCATATACCAGCTCGTCCGGATTACGGTAATGAATCCCCGTCTCGTCAGCCGACATGAGCAGGCAGTCCGCGGACGCCTCGTCCAGATGCAGCGCAAAACAGATCTGAAACAGATCTTCCCTGCTCTGCGGCAGACTTTTTCCCGTCATCCAGTTGCGTACCTTTCTGGATGTGTCCGCGTAGTTCAGTCCCGTAATTTTTTCCAGATTCCTGGCAAGACGGGAAGCAGGATTCTCATCCTGACAGACCTGCCGCAGCACATCCGGAAATTTCCTGTACAGGGCCCCCTCTTTCAGAAATCCGATCATCTCCTCCGGCGTCATCTGCCGGTTAGCAATCTGCGCAAGATTATTCTTTGCGATTCTCGTGTATACAGCCTTCATCTTCTCTCCCCGCATAACAACATATCCGTCAGAATTTTCCACGCTGCCGGTTCCATGGCCGGCAGGAGGTTTTTTTATCTTAACACGGAATGCCGGACAGGGCAAGGAGGCCGGAAATCTTATTCCGACTTCCGGCCCCCATTCCCTGATATACTGCTCTTCCCGGGACAGAACGTGCTGTCCGTTAATTCGCTTCGTCTCCCTCCTGCGTCCCTCCGTCGGGTTTCGCGGGATTTTCTGTGCCGCCTCCTGAGGGCTGATTCAGATTCCCCGTTTTGTCTCCTTCCAGCGTCCCTCCGTCGGGCTTCGCGGGATTCTCCGTGCCGCCTCCTGAGGGCTGATCCGGATCCTCCGCTTTGTCTCCCTCCTGCGTCCCTCCGCCGGGCTTCGCGGGATTTTCTGTGCCGCCTCCTGAAGGCTGATTCAGATTCCCCGTTTTGTCTCCTTCCAGCGTCCCTCCGTCGGGCTTCGCAGGATTCTCCGTGCCGCCTCCCGAAGACTTGTCCGGATCCTCCGCTTTGTCTCCCTCCTGCGTCCCTCCGTCGGGCTTCGCAGGATTCTCTGTGCCGCCTCCTGAAGGCTGATTCGGATCCTCCGCTTTGTCTCCTTCCTGCGTCCCTCCGTCGGGCTTCGCGGGATTCTCTGTGCCGCCTCCTGAGCTTCCGGGTTCTTCCGGAGTGTAAACTCTTACAAAAAACGCGTCGCTGCTCTCTATGGCGGCCGGGTGCAGCACCGGTCCGCTCGCCAGCGTTATTTCATAATAGATCTTTGTGTTTCCTTCTTTTTCCGGGCACGTGAACCAATAATATCCGCAGCCTTCGGCGCTGTCGTATTCCACATTCTGCCCCTGCGAGGGAGCTGCGATGCAGCTGGCATAGGTACTCCCCGTATTCCCGTCCACAAAGGAGAGCTCCATCCTGGAAGAAAGGTACAGAGAAGCCGCCATCTTTATTTTTATCTTACAGTTCCTTGAGGCCATCTCCTGATAGAACGGACCGCCTTTGCAGTCAAGCTTTTTATATCCGGATCCCCCGTCACACAGCAGCTCCGCGTCCAGCGAAGGATACCGGACGGTCACCGTACACTCCGCGGTCTTTCCATTCACTGTTCTGGCTGTTATGACAGCGGTTCCCGGTGATATCCCTGTGACGGTCCCTCCGGCCACTGACGCCACCTTCGCATTGCTGCTTTCCCATGCGACCGTCCTGTCAGACGCGTCAGACGGAAGTACCGCCGCAGTCAGTGTCAGCGTTTCTCCTGTATTCAAAGACGCCTCCGTCCGGTTCAGCCTGACGGACTCCGCCTCTATGATGCTGTTCAGCCTGAAATCTTTGTCGCCGAACAGCCGCGCCGTTGTCGGCTCATGGTCGTTATTGGGATACCATTCGTAATCGTTTTCCCCGTTTTCCTTTTTCGCATATGCCAGCGCCTGTTCCAGCGTGTAAAGCCTGTGGGTGGAAGGGTCCTCCGTCAGCAGCCTGTCTATGATGTCTTCCATCATATCGCAGTTATATCTGCGGTAGATCTTTCCGCTGTTCCCCACAACAGCTTTCGCTCCCTTATTCAGAAAGCTCTGCGCCATTTTCGCGTCCTTTCCGCTGAAGCATGTTCCAAGATACAGAAAGCTTCCCGCAAGGTTCCCGCAGTATTTTTCCACATATCCGCTGGTAAAGCCGATGTTATTCGTCGTAGAAACCACGAGCCTCCCCGCGTTAAGATCATCCTCATATCTGCTGACCTCTTCCAGCTGAGAATTGTTTACTGTCTCGCCCGTCCAGATTATGGAGCCCAGCCGGCTGCTGTAGAATCCATGCGAATGACACAGAACAACCTGGCTGCCTGACAGATTCCGGATCGTCTCGGGCGTCACCTCACCGTCGTCATAATTTTTATCGAAGCTGTAATTCTTCAGTTCCTTCTCTATCCTGGCGGCGGCATTGTCCGTCGCCTCCAGGCTTTCTTTCTGGTCTCGGGCGGAATAGGAGGACAGATACGGCTGGAGCGTGACAATGGAAATCTCAGACCCGCTGCCTGACGCGTCGATCCCTTCCTCCTCCGGCTGGTATACATACCAGATTCCTGATGAGAACCGCATGACCACTCCGCCTTCTTCCTTATCGACCGATAAAATATCCCCTTCCTTCGTCCCTTTCAGGGCTTCCTCATATACCGCGCTGATCACGGAATCTGTATCCGCCTCTCCGTCCACGGAAATATTTTTCTCGATCTCCTGGAAACGGTCCGTATATTCCTGCTGTTTTTCCAGATTTTCCTTTGTCAGTCCTCCCTCGGCAGGCTTCTCTGCGGCCGTTTTTCCTTTCGCCTTTGAATAACCGCTGTAAACATTCTTCTTTTCTTTCCTGTAGGCTCTGACCTTGTAAAAACAGGTCCTGCTTTCATCCGATCCCGCGTCCTTCCAGGAGGTTTTTCCGCCTCCCTTTATCGTTTTTACTTTTCTGTATGTACCGTTCTCCTTATCCGCACGGTACAGGACATATCCCGAAGCTCCCGGAACCTTTTTCCATTTTACCGTAAATTTCCCGTTTTTATCTGCATTGATGGAAGTTATGCCCGGCGTATCCAGCCGGGGGATTCCGGAAACCGCTTTGCTGAACGCACCCCATACGATCTTCTTTCCGGTTTTCCGGTACGCTCTGACCCTGTAAAGATATTTTGTGCCGGTTTCCAGTCCGCTGTCCGTATAGCTGTTTCGGTTTTTCCCATTCAGGGTAACAATCTTCTTATATCCGCCCTTCCCGGTCTTCCGGTACAGCACATACCCGGAAGCGTTTTTTACTTTTTTCCAGCCGGTCTGCAGGGAACTGTAGGATTTTACTGTGATTTTTTTCATCTGTGCTCCGCCGACCGCGGCCGCCTCCGTCCGGAATGACCGGATGCCCGACAGCATACAGACCGCCAGCAGCAGCAAAAATAATTTTTTTGTTTTTTTCATGGCATATATCATCTCCTGTCCGTTATTTCATCTGCGATGCTCTCCTTGCTTCAAATAAGCTCGTGGTCCATACCGCTTTCATTAATGTGTCCATCTGCAGGGCACAATGCACTGTTTTAGTTTTATCCACGTAAAGCATAGACCCGATCTGAATATCAAAATCAATGCTCCGCAGTCTGTCCACACCGTATAAGCGGCCAAAGGTACAGATAAGACAGTCAGACTCACCCGGTCTGAGCGAAACCATTGATCTTTCTAAAGAAAGTTCGTCTGAAGCATCCTCGTCCCCGTTGACCGCGTCCGCAGGGACACTCATGCTAAAACACCACAGGTCATCTGACTGATTGGTGACTTTTACATACAGAGCCGCCCCGTCTGCCTGGTCATAGATACAAAACGGTTCGATCAGCACAATAGGAGAATCTCCTGCGATCAGCTGGCTGTCCATCTTGACGCAGCCCCTTTCTTTTTCATTAAGCAGAACCGGGTCTGTAAGGCGGGTATTGTTCTGCCTGTCTGTGATCTGAAATGCTGCATACAGCCAGTTTCCCCTTTGGTCACGCTGAAATCGGAGTTCCCAGGGCTCAAAATTATCTATCCGCACTATGTTTACAGATGTTCTTTCCCAGTTTTCAAACGGCAGAAGCACCCCTGCTTCATCACGGACAGGAGTCCCGTTAAGGAAAGAAAGATTCAGATATTTATAATCCTCCAGTCTGAACCCGGAACGGACCGTATATTCATCTGTCTGATCATCATACGTGTACAAACGCTTCAGTGTGAGCGTTCCGCGGGAATCCGGCGGAGAATAAAGAAGCCTGATAAACCTCTGCGGATTCTCGTGTTCTTCTTCCTCTATTGCGCCCAGAGTATCGTTCGAATAGAAAAACTCGGTTGTAGAAGAATTGCTGGCCAAAGCGTCCGCTATGTATTCTCCGGTATCTAAAAGCCGAAGCGGCACCGACGGATCATAATCCACCAGAAAAGGCGAGTGTGCGATTGCAAAATATTCATTGTCGTAATAGGCGGAGAGAAGGCCGTCTTCTCCCACAGTTACATCAGGAGAACTGTAAATCTTCGCAAAATTCTGCTCTGTGGATGAAACAAATGTCTCCGATTCCAAAATGACCAGCTGGACAGAAGCAAGATTCTCTCTCTGTTCCGGCGTAAGCTGCGCAGTGACAAGCTGTTTCTGTTCGGAAGATTCCGTCCGGGTGAAAATATTTTTCCAGCTGACAATCAGATCGCCGAGAAGCCGCGCGGTGAATTCCCTGATATAAGCTGTATATCCCGGACAAAAACCCAGACGGTCATAAAAAGATCCCGCTGTTTTTTGAAACTGGGACGCATTATAAAACGGAAAATATACCGAAAGTCCATGCGCCCCCTCAACGTTGCTGCGGTTATAAACGACCGCTGCCTGCAGGGCATCCTTCAGAGCATTGATCTTATCCGTGCTGTATTTCGCATGCTGCTCCGCCAGTGTCTCCAGATCAACCATATCATAACTGCCGCTGTCAGACACTCCAAAATCACGGCCGAAATTCTGCGCGCTGCTGCGCGCAAGGGAAAGATCCGCGAAGGAAATCCGCGGCGCCTCATTCGAAAAAGTTCCGAAAAAATCGTTCATCGCGTCAGCTACCAGGCCGATCCTGCCAAGATCAATACAGGCCATTGTGAGATTATTCATCTCTTCGGGAGGGAAGCTGTCATAATAACAGTCAACGATTCTTTTTCCCGTCTCCGCGGGCGAATCGTCTTCCTCAAGGCCATACAGAAACTTATAATTCCATCCTCCGCCCGGCTCCATGTCCTCGGACGCCACCATATAGTCCGCATAAGGGGACAGCATCCAGGCGACTTCAACAGACCCCATCAGACACGCGTCAAAACCGATCAGATCCAGCCCCCGCTCCGCGAAAGGACTTTCCTTCAGCGCAAGAACCAGCTCTTCCATGGACAGGCTGTCCGGATTATGGTTTTCATCCCAGCAGACGCCGTAGAGCGGTCCGCCTCCATGATCCCACAGGATCAGAATATACCGGTCCGAATCATAATTTTCCGAAACATAATTCAGAAAATATTTCATCGTTTCCCCGTCGGCCATATTCCGGGAATCCTCCGAGGACAGGATGCGCAGATTTCCCTGTTCGCCGATCTCGCAGATATTTGTTTTCGACGCGTCAATTCCGAACCCTTCCCACTGCCTGGAACCGCTCAGCATCATGACAACATTATTATCCTTTTTATCAAACCCGGAACTCTGTATCTCGAAGATATCAGAAGTAGCCAGCCCATACTCACTTTCGAGATTGCTTCCGCACATGTAAATCATTACTGTTGCAGAAACTCCCCCGGCATGCACATCAGGCCCGGGAAATAAAGATTCCTCCTCCTCAGCATGCAGAGGAAGGCTGCCTTCCTCATCAGGCTCGGGCAAAAAACGGTAATCCGCCGCATGGCTTCTGAACGAAAAAAGGGCAAGAAAGCAAAACAACAGCAGCATCTTTCTCATAGCAGTCCCCCTCCGCACACAGAAAAATTTCATCTTCGGACAGTCTCCGCTCCGAAGTTCCTATCATAATTTGTCTGAATTTTCACAGGTATCACACCGATCTCCTGGCCGGAACCATCCACGGCTCTCATATCAAATTCGATCTCGCTGATCTGATCTATACCGTCCATCTCATCCGTTTTCAGAAAAAGCATAAGCGGCTGCGCTTCGTCCGGAAGAAGCCCCTCGCTGTCCCCCGTTCCATAAACCGCGGTTTCCGCTGACAGCTCCGTCTGGTTTACTCTGACATTTTTTATTTCAATGATCACTTCTCTGTCGGAAATATTCGTGATCTGACCGCTCAGACCCAGCGAGGATCCGTCCGGCAAGGCCGTCAGCCTCATGCTTTCCGCATTCAGAAGCAGCAGTGACATGTCGTCATAAGTCAGAACCATACCGGCATTGTCCCGCGGAGCGGAAGTGATCGGAATCATACTGCTCATATGAACGCCGTTGAAGATATCAGTGATTTCAAAAGCGGCAATAAGGCTTTCCGTATCCAGATAATCCCGGACAAAACTCAGCTTCCATACGGAATCAGACGGACAGCCGTATTCCTCATCCGAGACGATGTCCCACTCATCAAACGGGAGCAGCGCTCCGCTTTCGTCCTTTGTCTCCGCGCGGCTGGTCTGAGAAAATATGACGGAATCGTACTCATCGAGAGAAGCCGTCATTCTGGAAGAATACGTGCCTGTGAGTTCGTCCTGAAGCCAGACCATGCGGACAGACAGACTGTTCCCCGCCTCATCCGGACTGCAGATCAGTCTTGCGCTGACGGGTTCCTCCCCTGCCTTCGCAAGCTTTACCTGCACCTGGTACGTACCGTCCTCCTTCTCGTCGTACAAAAGAGGCCTGTCCCAGACCGGGCTGCCTTCCCCGTCTGTCACAAACAGATTCGTATGAACGTATTCCCCTGAAACCGCGTGATCCTCATACAGCTCCGCTCCCTGTCTCGCCGCCAGACAATAACTGCCCTCCTCATTTTTCTGCAGAGCAATCATATCCGCGTCCACGGCTTCAAGCGCCTGCTCCTCTGTCAGCGTCAGAGTCAGGATCGTACGGACATCCCTGTCTATCTTGCCGAGAGAAGTATGCAGGTCATTCCATTCGTTCCCGGTTCCGGTGAGCAGACACTCGGCGAATTTTGTTATGTAAGTTTCATACGCTTCGGATAATTTCAGATTTTCGTAAGCTGTTTTCCTGTTGGGATACAGCAGTTTATTATAATAAGGGTGATATACGGAAAGCCCGGTACATCCTGAAATATTGGAAGCAGAATAGGAGATGGCTGCGGCCAGCGCGTCCTGAAGCGCGTCTGCGGAAGCGCTTCCGCCTGCGTAATTTTTCACCAGATCTCCAAGATCAACCAGATCGAAATCATTGACAGACGTCTGCTCATCCCTCCCGAAAGCCCGTGAGAGGCGGCGGGCCCGGGCAGCCTGCGAAAAGCTCTGCTCATTCCAGGACTCATTGACCGTCCCAAAAAACGCTTCCGTACATGCCGCAATCCGGTCCATCTGCGACAGATCGACACAGGTCAGAGTCAGCCCCGCCCCAAGTCCCGACAGAGCCTCAAAATACAGATCAATGATGCGCTTTCCCGTCTCGGCGCCGGAAACATCGTTTTCAATCCCTTTGAGAAACGCGTAGTTCCAGCCCTCTTCCACCTCGCTTTCCTCCGAAGCGATCATATACGACGCAAACGGCGCCATCATCTCGGCGGTCTCCGCGGAAGCCATAAGACAGGCGTCAAATCCGATCCATTCCAGTTTTTCTCTTCCGCTCAGACCTTGTTCCAGAGCAGAAACCATCTCCTCCATCTGGAGACAGTCTCCCTGCCAGAGCTCGTCATGGCAGACACCTCCCAGAGATCCGCCCCCGTGATCCCAGAAAAGCAGCGCATACCGTTTTGCCGGGTAATTTTCGTAAGAAAAATCAATGAAATCCTTCAGCGTATCCGGATCTCCCATGCTGGGCACCGTCTCACTTTGGGAAGCCGGCAGGAAAGAACCACCCTTTAAAACATGAATCCCCACCGCGTGATCCGCCACTCCGGGATAGTGCCATTTCTGAGCCCCTCCTGTCATGACCACAACATTAACCTTTCCGGAATCACAGCCCGACAGGGCCATTTCCGAGAGATCCCGGGCCGCGCTCCCGCATATGCTCTCCAGATCGCTCCCGCACATGTAAACCATTAAAGTCAGTACGGCATCCTCACTGCCCTGCACGGACAGGACTTCCTGCCCGCCGTTTTCCTGGATCCCGCCGTCCGGCAGGACCGCGGCAGATTCCGGGACACCGCTCTGTCCGCCGGTCCCATTTCCGCTGTTCGCGTTAAGAATATCCACAATGCTCTGCTCTCCTGCCGCCGCTTTGGACGAGGCGGACATTAGAAGAAATACAGCGGTCAGCCAGACCCCGATTTTCAAAAAAACCATACGTTTCTGCATCACCATCATCCGATCCCCTGTTTTCCATGCTTTCTTTTCCACGTGAAGTTCAGGCAAGCTCCAGCCCTTCAAGCAGTAAGAGAGCGTCTGTCGCAGCACTTTCATCGGCGACCCTCATTTCAACAAGAATCTCATATCCGCCCTTTGATCCAAGCAGATACGCAGTCCCCGCGTCAAAATTGTCCAGATAAAAATAATAATTGGAACCGACCACTCCATAGATACTCTGCTTCGACGCGGGAAGCAGTTCTTCCTTCAGATAACTCAGGATATAGTCAGCCTCTGTCTCGGTAAGATTGTCCGAATCCGGATACAGGGAGGCCCACGGCGCCGTATCAATATAGATATAAATATCGATATTGTCGGACGCATCATAGATATTCAGATGCATTCCATCCTTATTAAACGCCAGAGCTGTTTCCAGCGGGTTATCATAAAACCGTTCGAACAGTCCATGCTGCTGGAGATAATCCTGTGTCAGACAGAAGACGTTGTTTGAATCGGACGGAGCCGTGTAGGAGATCGTGATGCCTTCCGGCGTACCCACCAGACAGGAATTGCTGCCGAGCACAACCGTATCCGAGTAGGAAACCGTACGCGTTGTCTCACTTTTTTCAAAAACGGGCCGGTCCAGACTGCCGAAATCCGACGGGGACAGACTCTCCTCCGCAGACGCACATACAGCAGTCATATTCACCAGCATGACTGCGCTTAAAACCACGGTCAGAAATCCTTTTTGTTTTTTCATTGTTTTGTCCTCCTTAGTAAATTTTCTGCCTCTTTTTTCTGTACTTTTTGTATCATTATATATAATGGGAAATAATATAGTCAACAAATGCAGTTCCCATAAATTATGGGAACTGCATTTCAAATGAGACACTCTGTCCGATATGATTTTTTATTTCTGCCCCCGCCTCCGGTACTCCGTCGGACTCATTCCGCAGACACTGCGGAACGCTCTCGAAAAATTCAGCGCGTCCTCATACCCTGTTCTCCAGGCGATTTCCTTTATCGGAAGATCTGTCGAGCGCAGAAGACGAAAACTCTCCTTCATCCGGATCTGGATGATGTAGTCCTGCGGGGAGCAGCCGACATACTTATGAAATCCTGTCGTCAGATAACTTCTGCTGAATCCGATGTACTCAACCACATCCGACACGCGGATCGACGCGTAATTATTCTCGATAAACTCTTTCGCCCGTTTTATGTACGTCTCCAGCGTATATTTATTATGCTTCTCGAACTTGCTCTTTCTGACCCCGGCCGCCTCCATCGCGAGCGAAAGAAATTCAAACAGGATCCCTCTGCGCCTCAGATCATAGATATAATTCATCTCCAGGCTTTCGTGCATACGTCCGATCAGCGCATAAAATTCCTGCGGCGCGACGCTCGAATCCAGGCAGTAGACTCCGTCCGTAAACCCGATCTCCTCAGACAGATGCGCCGCCTCTGTTCCTTTGTAAGTGACCCAGCAGTACTCCCACGGCGTCGTCTTATCCGCGGTATACTGCACCACCTCGTTATCTTTCAGCAGAAACATCTGTCCGAAATGCGGATGAAACGTCTTTCCTCCCGCGATCAGCGTTCCGGAACCGGAGAGAATGACATGCAGATGATAGCATTCCCGGAGCTCCGGACCGTAGCTCACCCCGGGATCGACCCGCTCCACGCCGCAGGCGATCAGGCAGATATCCCCGGTCTGGTCATGATCATACTCTATGCACCGATAGTATTTGTTTCTCCTGGCGGTATCTTTTACCATCATCATCACAGGACATTCCCCCTTATTTCCGTGCGCCAGAAGGATTTCGTTGTTTTCAGGTTCCGCTGCCCGCCCGCGCCCAACCGCCGGCGGATCAGGGCCGTGTCACCGCGCCAGCCGGGCCCGGTACACTCTGCAGCCGTGCGGCTCCACCACCGGCGAGTAAATCTCCCTGTAAAATCCTGCCTCCTCATGTGTCAGACAGTCATAAAGCGAAAGTCCCAGTCCGGACGCGGCGGGAAGTCCAAGATCCCAGAACGGAAGACTGACCTTGGACGCCTGTTCACCGAAATTAAAAAATCCGACCGCCAGGCTTCCGTCCGAAAGCGGTTTGACCAGAAGGAACGCGTCCTCGTTCGCGTACGCGGATATCCGGTAGCAGCTCTTCGCCTCGGGATCCTGATTGATCGCGATCAGATCCCTGTTCTGCAGGAGCGCTTTCGCTTTCCCGGATATATTCCGGATATCGCATCCCATGATCAGCGGCGAACTCATCAGCGACCAGAGCGCAAAGTGCGTCTCATATTCCGTGTCCGTGCAGCCGGCCTTCCCTCCGCCCGGCGACGTCTCAGGATTCATTCCCTTTCCGTACATACCGACAACCAGCATATCCATGTCATTGAAGCAGTGAGACGCCGTGCAGCACTGATGTTCGATCTGAGAAAGCGCGATGCTCTTGATCGAGTCCCAGGAATCCGTGATATCAACCGTGGAGCGGAACGTATGCGCGCCGCTTGAACGGATCCAGTTATATACCCCGTCGGCTCCCCACTGGCAGGCCGCGAGCAGGATATCCCGCCCGCTGTTTTTCAGTGCAAGGCTCATGCGGCGGTAGAGCAGCGGAGTCGTCAGCGTACCTGGCCGGTACCCGTTGTCATACTTCAGATAATCAACCCCCCACCCGGCGAACTGTCTGGCGTCCTCAAATTCATGCTCAAAGCTTCCCGGATAATCCGCGCAGGTGCGCACTCCGCAGTCGGCATACATGCCGAATTTCAGTCCCTTCGCGTGAACATAATCCGCCACGGGACGGATCCCGTCCGGAAATTTTTCCGGATCCGGCACAAGCTGTCCGTCCGCGTCTCTCTCTCTTTGCGCCCAGCAGTCGTCGATGATCAGATACCGGTAGCCGGCTTCCAGATACCCCTCGTCAGCCATCGTGTCGGCTATACTGCAGACCAGCTGCGCGCTGATTTTGTCATAAAAAGTATTCCAGGAGTTCCAGCCCATGGGAGGCGTGCTGGCAATACAGTTATTTTTCATAGACCCGTTCCCTTTCTTCCTAAACTTCCATGAATAAAAGCCCGCGGGGCGCTTCGTGCTTTCGCACTCTCACGCCCCTGCCCTGCATTCGCAAAGTCTGCACTCCGTTCCGGTCGGCGCCAAACGTGTGCCACCGGCACACGGCGCCATGCTGCTCACATTCGTTCGCATCACTGTTTTGCTCATACAGGTTAGCGTCTCTCATACAGGATCAGTCTGACAAGCAAGCTTGCCATCCGCTCCTGTATGGAGACCGGGCTTTTATAAATAAGCAGAAGCAGGTCAGAATCTGGCCTGCCTGCTGCTTTCATAACCGATTGTTATTTATCCTGCCGGAGGGAAACCGCGCAGAAATTTTTCTTCCTCCGCTCTTTCCCCCGGCCTTTTCATGCCGCCGTCTGCTCTCCCGCAGTCCGGGACAAATCTTACTCATTTGCAAGGAAGCCGTTCATGGTTCCTGCAACCGCCTTGCAGACATCCTCCATAGTTTCCGGATTTCTCCACGCGTTGACCAGCTCTGTTGTGAACGTGGTCTCCCACTGCGTCGTGTTCTTGGAAGACGGATGCTGGATCAGCGTTCCGTTTTCCTCAACCTCGATGAACGGGGAGAGATCCATGCCCGGGAACGCGTCGACAAACGCGTCGGACGCTCCGATATAACCGGCCATTGTGACGCCAAGCTCCGACTGCTTCATCTGTCCTTCCTCGCTGCAGAACGTGGAGATCAGCTCATAAGCGGCGTCCGGATTTGAGCAGCCCGCGCTCGCGGCCCAGCCAAGTCCGTTGTACAGGGAGCAGCGCTCTCCTTCGTCACAGCTTCCGTTCTCGTTCGCATCGTAGTAAGGAATCATCTCCCATGCGTAATTATCGGAATTCTCCGCCTGATAGAATGTATTCACCATCCAGGAACCCTGAAGCATCATGCCCAGCATACCGCTCTGGAACATGACGTCCGGATCGGTCTCAGCCATCATGCTCTGATCCGGCATGATCGGGATCAGATTCTCGGCAAGCCATTTCATGGCCGCGAGCGTGTTCTCATTGTCCATGCCGGAGGTCTTCTGATCGTCCGTGATCAGATATCCGCCGAAATCATAGATCAGATTGTACCAGCCATCCTGCCCGTCGTTCGTATTCATCGCGGTTCCGTAGACGTTGTCGTCCTTGCCCGCCTCTGTGATCGCCGCTGCCGCTGCCGCGTAATCGTCCCATGTCCACTCGCTTGTCGGATAATCGACGCCGTATTTGTCGAAAATCTCTTTATTGTAGATCAGAGCGATGGTATCATGGTCTTTCGGAAGCGCGTAGGTCGAACCGTCAAGGCTGTAGATATCAACGATACCCGGATAATAATTCTCAAGGTCGATCGCGTCGTCCGCAGCGATGTAGTCATCCAGCTTCAGCAGAAGATCATTGCCCATATACCTCTGAGCCTCGTTGATGTGCATCCAGAAAACATCCGGCATATCGCCGCCCATCGCGCCTGCCTCAAGCAGCGTCCAGTAGCTGTCCCAGTTCTTGACCTGAAGGTTCACCTTCACGCCCGTCTTCTCCGTGTAATCGTCGCAGATTGCCTGGATCCCCGCCTGCTGGTTCGTATCCCAGATCACAACATTCAGCGTATCGCCGCCTGACGCCGCCGCCGGAAGCGCTGTGATATTCGCAAGAGACATTACCATGGCCGCCGTAAGAACTTTTGACACAACATTTCGTTTCATTTTTGCTCCTCCTGTCATGTTTTTTTGATTTTTTTGAGATAATTCCGCATTTCTCTGATTTGTTTTTGTTGAATATATCCTAACACAAAGGAGGGAATCATGAAATTACATAGTGTTCTGCACATATAGCAAAATGTTCTCTAAGAGGCAGGATGAGAACCGGATATGCACAAGCGCCGCTTTTCGGCTTTGGAAACCGGATTCTTCCGGATTTTATTTTTTAACTCTCACTTTCTTCACACCGCTCCACACGGAATACCAGGTAGTTCCCCCGGACTTTTTATAGCTCCGGATGCTTACTTCATACGTTCCGGCCTGCTGCAGCTTCACTGTCTGCTGCACGGTTCCCGCATTCTTTACTTTCACCTTTTTTGTTGTTTTTCCTCTCCGGAACCGGATTTCATAACCGTCTCCCTTCCCGGCCTTCTTCCACTTCACCACCGCTTTCATTCCGGCCTTGCCCGAAACATTCTTCAATGTCGGAACGGAAAGATATATGCTGCTTACACTGTTAATACTCTGGTCTCCGGCAATCTTTCCATTCTTCAGCGCGCGGACTTTGTAAAAGTATTTCGTCCCTGATTTCACTGTTTTATCCGTATAAGTGACCGTATTCCCGCCTTTCACATCGGCAGTCTTTTTCCAGCTGCTCCCACTCTTTCGGAATACACGATAACCGTCGGCCCCGGATACCTTATTCCAGCTGATCTTTATGCCTGCCTTTTCATTTTTCGCCGTTTTCATTTCCGGTGCGCCGCAGGCATTGGAACTGAACGGAATATTGTTATCCTTCGCGTATTTTTCGGCTGCTGATCCGTAAATCACCGAAAGTTTCAGTTTCTCACAGTCCTGGAATACTCCTCCCTCGATTGTTTTTACGCTGGCCGGTACCGAAACATTTTGAAGTTTATCACATCCATAAAAGGCACATTTTGACAACGTCTGCACACCTTCACAAATCGTCACAGTTTTCAGTGATTTACAGTTTATAAATGCCTGAACTCCTACTGTTTTGACAGTTCCGGGAATTGTGACTTCCGTCAGACTGCTGCAGCCATAGAAAGAATTCGGTCCAAGCTCACCTACTCCTTTGGCAATTGTGAGCTTTTTCAGACCACTGCCGCAAAATGCCTGCTCTCCTACTGACTTAACATTTCCGGGAATTGTAATTTCCGTCAGACTGGTACAATTCTGAAATGCCATCTTTTCAATTCTGGTCACCTTTGAAGGAATGACAATCGAACGCAGTCCCTTGCATGCGTAAAACAGATTCTCACTGATCTTACTGATTTTATCAGGCAGCTTTATCTCTGTCAGTCCATCGCTGAAAGCAAACGCTTCTCTTCCAATTTCCGTAATATTCTCAGAAAATTCAACCGTCTTCAATCCATCCATATTATAGAAAGCGCAGGCGCCTATCTTCGTGATCCCTTTTTGAAGAGTGACTTTCTCAACTGATGAAACCGCCCATGCCCGGATTTTTCCGGTATAATCCGGCATTTTTCCCTTTCCTGTGATTGTGATCTGCGTCAGAAGAGGACATTCACTAAATATACCTCCTTCCAAAACCAAGATATTCGCCGGTATTAAAACATTCTGAAGTTTATCACATCCATAAAATGCAAACTTCAATAAACTTCCCACACCGTCACAGATCGTCACTGTTTTCAGTGATTTACAGTTCATAAATGCCTGCTCTCCTACTGTTTTGACAGTTCCGGGAATTGTAACCTCAGTCAAACCATCGCAATTATAAAAACAGTTTTTGCCCAGTTTAGTTACTCCCGGCGAGATTACAACCTGTTTCAGTCTGCTGCAGCTGCTAAATGCACTTGCTCCTATGACGGTCACCGCTCCTGGAATAAACACAGACTGCAGCCCGCTCATGCTATAAAAAGCATAATCCCCGATCTCAGTAATTCCATCCCCTATCACTACATTCTCCAGAGACGCCCTGTTCCATGGAGCTTTCTTATCCGCGGCATATGCTCCGATAGGCCCTGTTCCGGTGATCGTCATATTCGCGAGATTCAGACAGTCCGTAAATATATTGCTGTTCACATCCACCACACTTAGAGGAAACGACACCGTATTTAAATTTACGCATCCCTGGAACACAAATTCTCCAAGCCCCTTCACCCCATTTTCCATGGTCACTTTTCTGAGCTCAATTACATCACCAAACGCTCTGATTCCGACACTCTCCAACGTTCCTGGAAGCGACAGTTCTGTAAGAGCGGAGCATTTATAGAACGCATTTGTTCCAATCCTTTTCAAACTCTTCGGGAATACGATTCCTTTTAAGGAAGTGCATTCTGAGAAAGCGGAATCCCCGATGTTTTTCAGGCTTTGAGGCAGGACTGCTTCTGTCATATTCGTGCAGTAACAAAACGCATTTGCACCGATTCCTGTAATTCCTTCTCCAAGGACTACTTTCCTGACGTCCTGTGCTTTCCACGGAGAAAGTTTTTCATTGCTGTAGTCTGTCATGTTACCGGTTCCCTGTACTGTCAGCACTCCCTGTTCATCCAGAGTCCAGGTAAGCTGTTCTCCGCAGGTTCCGCTTTCCGGCCATGTTCCCGGCACTCCTGCCTCATAATCTCTGTCTGCCATGGGATATTGATGGCTAAAATGTTCTGTGGCGTATTCATCTTCACGGTAATGACTCGTAAATGTCTGCGGGCATTTCAGGAACCAGCTGTGGCCATTTTTCAGAAACAGTTCATAATCCTGACTTTCCGGCGTTTCAGGATTCACCGCATCCCATGTGGCATCAAGATTATAATATCGGCCGTCAATTTCCACAATATTCCAAGCATGCTTTATCGAAGCCCCCTGTGACGCAATACCTCCAACGTAACGTGCGTGAAGTCCTGCTTCCAAGGCCATTCTGTAAAACAGCTGCGCATATCCATTGCACACTGCTTTCCCCTTCACCAAAGCAGCATAGGCCGAATGATTCAGAAATTTCTCTTTTTCTTCATCATAATCATAATAAACATGAAAACAAATATAATCATAAATAGATTTGATTTTTTCATATTCACTTTTTCCTGCAAGATCCAGTTTGCTGTTCATAACCTCTGCTATTTTGTCATCCATGGCAGCTTCCTGCTCCGCAGTTGTAAAATATTTCATTTTACATTGAATAGTCCCCGTCCATATCCCATTATTCACCGTGGATTGTATATTTACATACGCCCTGGACCATGCCTGTCTAAGATAATCCCCCTCTGTCGGTACTCCTGTATGTCTAACCGCTTCCCTGAATATATCCTGATGCAGATCCTGGTCATAATCGCCCTGCTCCATCCTGAATCCAATCTCAAATATTCCGATCCGCTCCTTCATTTTCTGGCGCATTTCTGCTCCGGCCTGCTCAATCGATGTAAACTGTTTGTAATCACCATCCGCTATAGACGCAGTCCCTTCTGAAAACACAAGTTCCGGATTCTGAAGAAACGCAAAGTCTTCATTGTCAAGTTTCTTATCTATATCCGGATTGACATATGCATAATATTCCCGGATATCGGAATCTGTCGTCTCCACGCGAAAAGCAGAACAGCCATCGGATGAAATCTCATAATTCTTATCTGCGGGCTGAGCCAGTTCATTCTCAGTTTCATCCTCTTGGTCTTCTCCAACAATTTCCCATGCGATCTCAATAGGGACTTCCCCGGCGGTTTCTGCAGTTTCCTTTGTTTCTGCCGCGTTTTCTCCCCCTATATCAGGCATTTTTCCCGAAATATCCAAAACAGTCTCTTTCGTTTCTTCTCCCATACTTTCTGTTTCATTTTGAACATTCGGCTTCATTTCCATATTAGTCGCTGTTTCTATCGGTTCTACGATAACATCACCTGTTTCGTTTCCGCTCACTGAAAAGTATGTACCTTCAATGACAGGTCCTTCCACAATGATCTCTGCTTCCTGCGCTCCTGCCGGCAGACCAGCCTGTAAAAACAGACCGAACGACAATAACAGGGACAGCAGCTTTCTGGTTTTTATTTCCTTCATATCAAAATGCTCCTTTCGCCCAGACATACAAAAACCGATATTATATCCCTTATTTCTTCACCGTCACTTTTATTGTATATCTCCTCTTTTCAGACTTCACAATTATTTTTGTCTTTCCAGCTTTCTTCCCTTTGATTACTCCTTTTTTGGATATCGTGACAATCTTTTTATTCAAGCTTGCACAAGTCACTTTGTCCATAGAAGCAATCAGCGGCTTAAGGATTTTCACAGTCTCTCCTTTTTTCAGAGTCAGACTTTTCGGAAACAACAGATCTGCAGTTGTTTTGGATTTGCCAGATTGTTTCGCCTCCTCAGCCCCCAGTACTTCCGACACATTTAAAGTATTCGTCCGAACCGTTCGGAGAACGGAATTCTGATTATTCCAAAGTAAGTGACGCAGAGATACATTTTTACTTGTATCCAGGCTGCTCAACTGATTTTTGTTGCAGTACAAAACAGTAAGAAGTAAATTTTTGCTTACATCAAGACGGGTCAGCTGATTCTCGGGACAATCCAGTACTTCCAGACGCCGATTTTTGCTCACGTCAAGATTTGTCAGCTGATTTTGCCCGCAATGCAACCAGGTTAAAAATGTATTTTTGCTCAAATCAAGGCTGCCCAGCTGGTTATTTTCACAGCGCAGACTCACCAGAAACGTGTTTCTGCTCAGATTAAGATTAAACAGCTGATTTCCCTGACACTCCAGAATAGTCAAGGATGAAGTATCAGGAAAGGTAAGACCGGACAATTCGTTCCCGGAACAGTATAACTCAGTCAACGACAAATTTTTGCTCACATCAAGTCCAGTCAGCTGATTATTACAACAATTTAGTATAGTAAGCGCTGAATTATTGTCTACAGTAAGGCCTGTCAGTTTACATGATCCACAATACAATTCAGTCAGCAGTGTATTTCCACTTACGTTAAGGCTACCTAATGAATTTGATCCGCAGGAAAGTACCGTAAGATTTGTATTTTGACTCACATTAAGATCAGTCAGCTGATTTATTTCACAATGAATGTCCAGCAAGAGCGTATTCTGACTCAGGTCAAGACCGGTCAACTGATTTCCTGCGCAATACAGTTTCTTCAATGCCCTATTATTTCTCACATCCAGACTTCCCAGTTGATTGCTGTTGCAGTTCAGTTCCGCAAGCAGCGCGTTCCTGCTTATATTCAGACTGCTCAACTGATTATTGTAGCAATTCAGCACTGCAAGCTGTGTATTTTTGCTTAAATCCAGGCTGGTTATCTGGTTTTCATTACAATTTAATTCTACAAGTGATGTCAAAAATTCAATTCCTTTTAAATCTTTAATTCCGCTGTTGACAACATCCACCTTTTCAGTCCTGGCCACCTCATCTGTTTCCAGAACTCCATTATGATTTATGTCATATCCTCCCACATAACCCCGAAATATTTCATCTGGAAAATTTTTCGCATTTATCTCCACATTTCCTTCTGCTGTCTGCATCAGGTCGTATTCCTGACCATACACGGCGTCTCCCTGGATGGTCCGGGATTCTGGTTCCTGATCATCCCAGAGCAAATGACGCAGGGATATATTTTTGCTTACATCGAGATCCGCAAGCCGATTTTTATTGCAGTATAAAACAGTGAGGGCCGTATTTTTGCTCACATCAAGGCTGCTCAGCTGATTTCCTGGACAATCAAGCGTTTCCAGAAGCATATTTTTGCTCACGTCAAGACTGCCAAGCTGATTTCCTCCGCAGTGAAGCCATCTCAAAGACACATTTTTACTCAGATCGAGATTTGTCAGCTGATTGTTTTCACAGCGCAGACTTTGCAGGGATATATTTTTGCTCAAATCGAGGTTTGTCAGCTGATTGCTCTGGCAGGCCAGCACAGTCAGCAGAGGATTATTTCCCACGTTAAGGCTAGTCAGACCGTCCCCATTGCAGTATAATTTTACAAGAGATGTATTTTTACTCACATCAAGACTGCCCAGCTGATTACTTGCGCAGGAAAGTATCGTCAGAGCTGTATTTTTTCCCACATCGAGACCTGACAGCTGATTTCCCCCACAATACAGCTCTGACAGAGACATATTCGCGCTTACGCCCAGACTGCTCAGCTGATTGTTCTGACAATTCAAAAACGTAAGTTTTGTATTTGCATTTAAATTCAGCGTATTCAATTGATTCAAGCCGCAGTTTAACTCTGTCAAAAGGGTATTTTTGCTGACGTCAAGACTTCTCAGCTGATTTTCCCTGCAGTACAGTTTCTGCAAAGAAGCATTTTGACTCACATTAAGGCTGGTCAGCTGATTCTCTTCACAGTACAGTTTTACCAGAGATGTATTTTTACTTACATCAAGACTTCCAAGCTGATTTTCCCCGCATCTCAGTTCCTTGAGCATCGTATTCCTGCTTACGTCAAGGCTGGTCAGCCTGTTCTCTGCACAGTTGAGTTCCGTCAGAGAGGTAAACGTTTCTATCCCCTTTAAATTCTCGATTCCGCTGCTGTAAAGAGCCATTTCCTTAACCGCGGCTGCCTCAGCCGCCTCTATGACTCCATTGCTGTTTTTGTCGTAGTCTTTCATCCGCCCGCGAAATACCTTATCCGGAAAATTTACTTCATTTATTTCTACATCCCTTTCTGCTGCCGGAATCGGCTTATATTCTTCATTGCTCACAATTTCCAACGTTTCAATAATCTCAAGCTTTGTATCCGTTTCTCCATTTTCATCTGCTTTTTCTGGTTCAGCCGGAATATCCACTTCAATCTGAACGGTCTCTTCCTCTTCCGGCAGAATCACCAGATTCGTTTCTTTCGGGATTTCCTGATCTTCCTGCGTCTGCGGCGCTTCCTGCTCCGCAATCACGATTTCTTCCGCGGAAACCTGGCTGCACCCCTGAAGTATCAGCATGCCCGCGAACACCGCCATCCATATTCTCCTCTTCATATCTGTCTCCCTTCTCACTATAAAATCTGATCACATCTTCTCGGAACGGCATCAGACAGGGCTGCCTCTGCACCGGACTTATCATTCGCCGCCCAAAAAGGCAGAAGTCAGCCCCCGTCTGATATATACCCGAAATTTACTTCTTAACTGTCACTTTCTTTATATTGCTCCACACCGAATACCAGACGGTTCCGCCGGACTTTTTATAACTCCGGATACTCACTTCATACGTCCCCGCCTGCTGCAGCTTCACTGTCTGCTGCACGGTTCCCACATTTTTCACGTTCACCTTTTTTATTGTCTTTCCTCTCTGGAAGCGGAGTTCATAACCGTCTCCCTTCCCGGCCTTCTTCCACTTCACCACCGCTTTCTTTCCAGCTTTTCCGGCCGCGCTTCTTAGAGAAGTCGGAGCAAGATACAGGCAGTCCGCGCTGTTCGCGCTCAAATCGCTGATCACTTTTCCGTTCTTCAGCGCGCACACTTTATAAGTATACTTCGTGCCGGATTTCACTGTCTTATCTGTATAGGCAGCATTGCTGCCTCCTTTCACATCGCCAATCTTCTTCCATTTGTCTCCGTTTTTCCGGAATACCCGGTAGCCTTCCGCGCCGGATACTTTCTTCCAGGTGATCTTCACACCTGCCTTCTCATTTTTCGCCTTCTTCATCTCCGGTGCTTTCAGCGCGTCCGAGACATACGGAA
>CANRGB010000024.1 GCA_947630005.1 uncultured Lachnospiraceae bacterium | reverse complement strand
CCCAGTTGCCTGTGACCAGAGACGGAACGACTGCGGTCAGAACGGCAAGGGCTGCTACGCACGGTGTATAGATCTTGGTAAAGCGTGTGATGAAACGGTCGATCGCCGGTTTGCTCGCAGCGGCGTTCTCGACGGAATCAAGAATCCTGGAAACCATGGACTCTTCCAGAGTCTTCTCAACACGGATCTTAAGCTGGCCGGTCGTGTTGACACAGCCGGAAATCACTTCGTCACCGGACTTGACGTTAACCGGAATCGGCTCGCCTGTGATCGGAGCGGTATCCACGTTGCTCTCGCCTTCGACAACAACACCGTCAAGCGGGATTCTGTCGCCCGGCTGAACAAGGATGATCTCGCCTACCTGGGCATCTGCCGCGGCAATTACCTGCAGACCGCCCTCTACCAGAAGATTGACAACCTCAGGACGCATGTCGGCCGTATCCATGATCTGACGGCGGCTTCTCTCGACTGCCTTGGCCTCAAAGAACTCGCCGACGCAGTAGAAGAGCATAACGACAACCGCTTCCGGATATTTGCCGATCGCGAACGCGCCGAGCGTTGCAACGCTCATCAGGAAATACTCGTCAAATACAATACCCTTCGCCAGGTTTCTCGCAGCCGTGAGGACAACTCTGCCGCCGAGAAGAATGTAGGCGATGATGTAGATAGGAAGAGTAACGATCAGTCCCTGCCCCTGCAGAGATACGATGCCTGCCGCCAGAAGGAGAATTGCGCCTCCAATGATGGAAACAAGGCTCCGGACGTCATCCGTTACAGCTTTTGTACTTGTTTTGCCGGCCTCGATCGCAAGGGTGTCGGCGCTTCTCGGTGCGGTATCCTTCGGAACGACTTCGATCTTGTCGTCGATGGCGGCGCAGATTTCCCTGTACTGCGGAAGCAGACGGTCAGGATTCGTGCCGGTGACTTTGAGCTGTTTTGTGGCGAATGAAACTGTGGCGCTCGTAACATCACCGATCGCGTTGATCTGGCGCTCGATCCTGGAAGCATTTCCGGCATTGTTCAGGTTCTTGAGCAGATAAGTCTTCGTGGTGGATGCCTTCCGGGCATCGTCCTTCGGGACTACCCTGACTGCGGACTCGATATCGGTGCAGATGTCCTGAATTCTCGGAAGGAGAACTTCCTGATTGTCCGCTACAAGATGAAGCTGTCTGGTCGTATATGTGATTGATGCGTAGGAAACACCAGGCAGCTCCTTGATTTTTTTCTCCATCTTGGCAGCGCAGTTGGCACTGTCGAGATTCTCGAGGATGTACACCTGTTTCTCTGCCTCGTGATCTGGCAGACTACGCGTCGCAGGGACGTGCTGTTCATCCTGTGTCTGTGGGCTTAATAAAGATTCGCTCATGTTTTATCCTCCTTTGTGACAAATACAGTTCCATTATATTAATGTGTATTAATATGCTTAAACTTTAGCACTACTAACAGTATTTGTCAATGATGGGCTTGAGATTTTGTAAAAATGTACATGGAAAAAAAATAAATTTGTTTATATTGAACACCTTTTTTTCGATGTTTATGAAAAAACGGTGTTCGGTTTCGCAAAAGTTTGTTTCGGTTCCCGGTCTGTTTGGGCAATTCAGCGTATCCAGACGCGGTAGCGGTGCTGCCTGAGTATTTCGGCGGCGCGCAGGGACGGTTCTTCCTCATAAAATTCGATCCGCAGAACGCCTTCGTCGAACTCCCGGTTGTGAACGATGCCGATGTTTTTGATGCTGATGCCGCTGACCGCGAGCGTGGTCGCGATCGTCGCGATGGCGCCGGACTCGTCGACGATATCGCAGAAAATGCGCCAGGTCTTCTTGATGGTGCCAAGGGGCGAGGAGGAGAAAGAGTTCCGGTAGTCGCGGGATTCCTCGAACATTTCATAGATCGCGCGGCCGTTCCCGCGGTTCATCTCGCGCCGCGAATCCTGGAGAAGCCGCAGGAACGTCTCCATCACTTCGGAGATGTTCGCACTGTTCGAGACGCAGATATGCTCCCACATCTCCGGGGAAGAGGAGGCGATCCTCGTGATATCCTTGAAGCCTCCGGCCGCGATCAGCTTCATCAGTTCGTCTTTGGTGTCAAGGCAGCGGACCGTGTTGACGAGGGCGGCCGCGATCAGGTGCGGCAGATGGCTGACGGCCGCGGTGATGTAATCGTGCTGCCGGTAGTCGAGGGTCAGGGGCAGGGCTCCGGCCGAGGAGACGAGCGCGCGGTAACTCTCGGTCTTCTGGGGATCGGTGCCGGCCGACGGCGTAATTACATAGTAGGAATTCTCGAACAGATGAGAGTTCGAGCTGGCAAACCCGGATTTTTCGGAACCGGTCATCGGGTGGCCGCCGATAAAGCGTCCGTCAAGGCCCAGACTGTGTGCCGCCTCGTGGATTCCCGTCTTGACGCTCCCGACGTCCGTAAGGATGCAGGAGGCGGGTACGGACTTCCCGAGCGTCTCGAGCGCGCTGATGTTGTAGCCGACCGGCGCGCATAGAAAAATGATGTCGCAGCCGGAAAACGCGGGATCCGCGGGCGAACGGCAGATCTGGTCGATCACCCCCTGCGCCAGGGCCTGCCTGGTGGTGGCTTCGGTCCTTGTGCAGGCCATGATGCGGCAGTCGGGCCGGGATTCTTTCAGATTTTTTGCCAGAGAGCCTCCGATCAGTCCCAGCCCGATAAAGCCAAATGTAGAAAAGTGCATTGCGGTAACCTTCCTTTACTTAATACTTTCATGGTTTTAAGCGGTAAAGACACAGACTGAATTTTACTATGTTCCGGGAGGTTCGTCAAGCGGCAGTTCCCGTATGCGGACAGTATTTTGCGGTTCTTTTTCCGCGCGGATACGGAACGCGCGGCCTTTTGGCCCGGGCGTCATCGTAACATTATATGCGGGAGGGGGCCGTATAATGCCGCGCTTTTCGGGATTTTGGGCCTTTTTCCGGAATCTGTTCCGCGGAATAATGAATGCGCGGGCCGCGATTATAACAAAATCCTGTTAATTGTGAATAAAATACTTGAATTATTGTCCATATTTTAGTAGAATATATCCATGTGGGGTTTTGGGACCCCTTACTAACTTAGATTTGGAGGAAAAGACTATGAATGTTTACACAACAGACAAGATTCGCAATGTCGTTATTCTGGGTCATGGCGGAGCCGGAAAAACGAGCCTTGTCGAGTCCATGGCGTATCTGTCGGGCATTACAACCAGGCTTGGGAATGTAACGGATGGAAATACCATCAGTGATTTTGATAAAGAGGAGATCAAGAGAAAATTTTCAATTTCCACATCCATGGTTCCGATCGTCTGGGGTGACACGAAGATCAACGTCCTGGATACTCCCGGATACTTCGATTTCCTCGGGGAGGCGGAAGAGGCAGTCGCTGCGGCCGACGCGGCAATCATTGTCGTAAACGGCAAGAGCGGCGTGGAAGTCGGCACGGAGAAGGCGTGGGATCTCTGCGACAAGTACAATCTTCCGAGGATTATGTTTGTCTCCAACATGGATGTTGACAACGCGGATTTCGGCGGCGTTGTCGATACGCTGACCGAGATTTACGGCAAGAAGATTGCTCCGGTTCATCTTCCGATCTATGAAAAGGAAAAGTTTGTCGGCTATGTGAATATCGTGAAGATGAAAGCGAGAAGATACACGAACAAGAGCGAGAAGGTAGAGTGCGAGATCCCCGACGAGGTTACGGACAGCCTGGATCAGTACAGGGAGACTCTGATTGAGGCAGTCGCCGAGACGAGCGAGGAAATGATGGACCGTTATTTTGACGGTGAGGAATTCTCACAGGAAGAGATCGTCGCGGCGCTCAATACGAGCATTGCCGACGGTTCGATCGTCCCGGTTACGATGGGCTCGAGCGTTAATCTGCAGGGCGTCAAGATTCTCCTGAACGATGTCGTGAATTATTTCCCGCATCCCGGACAGCGCACGATCAAGGGCGTCAACGCGAAGACGCAGGAAGAGTTCGCGGCGGACTACGACGCGTCCAAACCGAAGTCAGCGTTTATCTTCAAGACGATCGTCGATCCGTTTATCGGCAAGTATTCCATGTTTAAGGTTGCTTCCGGCGTCATCAAGAATGACGATACGCTCTACAATGTAAACGCGGACAATGAAGAGCGTGTCAGCAAGCTGTATGTATTCGAGGGCAGCAAGCCGGTCGAGGTAAAAGAGCTTTACGCGGGCGATATCGGAGCGATCGGAAAGCTTGACGCTTCCACAGGCGATTCTCTTGCCACGAAGGCGGTTCCGATCCAGTATGACAGAATCGATGTTTCCACCCCGTATACATACAAGAGATACGAGGCGAAGAAGAAGGGCGAGGAGGATAAGGTTGCGCAGGCTCTCGCCAAGATCGCGCAGGAAGACCTGACGATGAAGGTTGTCAATGACGGTGAGAACCGCCAGACCCTGCTTTATGGCATGGGAGACCAGCACCTTGATATCATTGTCAGCAAGCTTCTCACGAAATACAAAGTAGAAGTGGAGCTTTCCAAGCCGAAGGTAGCGTTCCGCGAGACGATCCGCAAGAGCTCCGACGTGGATTCCAAATACAAGAAGCAGTCCGGCGGCCATGGCCAGTACGGACACGTCAAGATGCGTTTCTCACCTTCCGACAATCTGGACGAGCCGTACGTGTTCGAGCAGGTGGTTGTAGGCGGCGCCGTTCCGAAGAACTACTTCCCGGCTGTTGAGAAGGGCGTGCAGGATTCCTGCCAGAAGGGACCTCTGGCCGGTTATCCGGTAGTCGGTGTGAAAGCGGTTCTCTACGACGGATCCTACCATCCGGTGGATTCCTCGGAAATGGCGTTCAAGACGGCGACCAGCATGGCGTTCAAGAAGGGCTTCATGGAAGCAGGTCCTGTGCTGCTTGAGCCGATCGCGTCCATGAAGGTCACGGTTCCGGATAAGTTTACCGGCGACGTCATGGGTGATCTGAACAAGCGCAGAGGCCGTGTGCTCGGCATGAATCCGGATCATAAAGGCAATACGATCGTTGAGGCGGATGTTCCGATGTCCGAACTTTACGGTTATTCCACGCAGCTTCGTTCGATGACCGGCGGAAGCGGAACTTATGAGTATGAGTTTGCGCGCTATGAGCAGGCTCCGAACGACGTACAGGAGAGAGAGATCGCCGCAAGGGCGAATGAAGAAGACTGATCCTAAGGGGCAGTTTTGAAAGCAGCGGCGCGGGAGCGGATCGTCTCCCGTGCCGGATAAATAAAATTTCAGGAAATCCCGGAGAACCGCGGTATGGTTTTCCGGGATTTCCTGGTTATGCGCAGGCCCGTGTAAAGAAGACAGCTGCCGATGCAGCACACGGGCCGCGCGGGCGGGCAGGAGAAAAAGCGCCTCCTGCCCGATTACAGGCCCGTGCAAGGAAGACTGCTGCTTCACGGCTCCCCGGGTGAAAGCAGGGGGAAAATACAGCCGCATACGATCCGATGCCCCTGCTCTGTCAGATGGATGCCGTCCGCTGTGACGGCGCCGCAGCTATGCTCGGCCGCGTACGTGTCGAGGGCCGGCTGAAGGGGAACGAGGCAGATTCTTCTGGAAGAGGCAGTGAAGTCCGAGGCGGGATCCGCGGCGGAGTCCGGGCTGGGCTCTGCCATGAAAACCGCGTTTCGGATCATCTGCCGCACTCTGTCCAGCGTGGGCATCCAGCTGATCAGATATGCCGGGTGAGAAAAAAGGAAAGGCTCCAGGACCAGGATCCGCCGGGTGTCTTTCTGGATAAGACGCCGCAACAGAGTGTACAACGCCTGTTCCGATGACGCGAGGAGCGAGGCGACGGCCTGTTCCGACATGCCGGAATCCATAATCGCACCCACCTCGTTGACGCCGCCCAGGATGGAGACAATATCCCAGTTCCCCGTGGAGTACTGCCGTTTCCATTTCTGGTAAATGCGCGGAAATGTGAATCCGTCCGTTCCTCCGTTTGTCACATGAAATTCCGCGCGGCAGAGTCCGGGACCGCTCCTGAGTTCCTGTTTATAACTGCTGTCCGGATCATTTAGTTTTTGTGAGATCATTTTTACGTAACCGTCTCCGAGGCCGTCTTCTGAAAAACAGTGGCCGCAGTCTGTGATGCTGTCTCCGAGAAATAAAAGATTCATAGCGCACCTCCCAAATATTGGATGAAATCTCCGGGTGTCTGTACCTTATTATTATACGACACCGCGGGACGTTCCGGCAACTTCTGTTTCCGGGCGCGGTCTGTCTGCCTGCTGCTTTGGCAGCATTTCGCGCCGCGATTCTCGGGATTTCTGTGCATTTGGCACAGAAATCACCTCGCGGGACAGAGCATGTGTGAACTGTAACCTGCTGTTCACTTTCCTGCGCTCCGTGAACGCAGCGCCCTGTCTGCCGGCCCGCGGGCAAAACCTGAAAATAATGCTTTAAATTTGGAATCTTCTGTGATACAATAAACCACAGGTCATCCGGCAGAATTTTCTGTGCTATGGTTCAGCGGAACTTTGGCTGTTCTGTGCCCCGGCTGACAGAATTATCATATAAAGAAGGAGGCCAGAAGTCGTGAAACATATTAAAACACTGAATACAAAGTCTTTGCAGACCACATTGAAGAAAGGCGGCTGCGGTGAATGCCAGACGTCCTGTCAGTCTGCGTGTAAGACATCCTGCACAGTAGGCAATCAGACATGCGAAAACGGTAAATAAAAGCAGGTCGGGAGAGGAAAGAGCAGCGGCCGTACCGCTGCTCTTTCCTTGAAGCACGTTTTCGATATATAACGACAGATAAACAGTAAGAAGCCCGCCGCAGCGTGCTTCTTATCGTTGTGCAGGAAAGAAAGTGAGGAATGCATGTGATTCATCAGTACAGGAACAATGGATACAACATTGTGCTCGATGTGAACAGCGGGTCGGTTCACGTCGTAGATGACCTGGTTTATGATGTAATAGAACTGCTTGACGCGGGGGAATCCGGAGAGTCTGTCAAGGCGAGGCTGAAGGACCGCTATGACAGCGCCGAACTGGAGGAAGCGCTCGCGGAATGTGAAGAACTTAAAAAAGAAGGCGCCCTTTTCACGGAAGATATTTATGAGAACGCGATCATGGATTTCAAGGCAGGGAAGACGGTTGTGAAAGCGCTCTGCCTGCATATTGCCCATGACTGCAATCTTGCCTGCCGCTACTGTTTTGCGGAGGAAGGCGAGTACCACGGCCGGAGAGCGCTGATGAGCTTTGAGGTCGGAAAAAAGGCGCTTGATTTTCTGATCGCGAATTCCGGCTCGCGGAGGAACCTGGAAGTTGATTTCTTCGGGGGCGAGCCGCTGATGAACTGGCAGGTCGTAAAGGACCTTGTCGCTTACGGGAGAGAGCAGGAGAAGCTTCACAATAAAAATTTCCGCTTTACCCTTACGACGAATGGCGTGCTGCTTGACGAGGAAGTGACGGAGTTCTGTAACCGGGAGATGGCAAACGTCGTGCTGAGCATTGACGGAAGAAAGGAAGTGCACGATCTCATGCGTCCGTTCCGGAAAGGAAAGGGCAGCTACGATCTGGTGCTTCCGAAATTTCAGAAGTTTGCCGAGAGCCGCGGACAGAAAAATTATTACGTGCGCGGAACCTTTACAAGGCACAATCTTGATTTTTCCAGAGACGTCATGCATCTTGCGGATCTTGGCTTCAGGCAGATTTCGATTGAGCCTGTCGTCGCGGCGGAGTCGGAGGAATATGCCCTTCGGGAGGAGGATCTGCCGCAGATCTTTGCGGAGTATGACCGGCTTGCGGACGAGATGGTGCGCAGGGAAAAGGAAGGAAACGGATTTACGTTTTTCCATTTCATGATGGATCTGTCCGGCGGCCCGTGCGTGTACAAGCGCCTGTCCGGCTGCGGTTCCGGGACGGAATATCTCGCGGTCACGCCCTGGGGCGATCTTTATCCCTGCCATCAGTTTGTCGGACGCGAAGAGTATCTGATGGGGAACGTGGACGAGGGAATTACCCGGCAGGACATCGTGGATGAGTTCAGAGGCTGCAATGTCTATACAAAAGAAAAATGCAGGAACTGTTTCGCGAAGTTTTACTGCAGCGGCGGCTGCGCGGCAAATTCCTATAATTTCCACGGGACGATCCAGGATGCATATGACATCGGCTGCGAGCTCCAGAGAAAACGTGTGGAGTGCGCGCTGATGATCAAGGCGGCGCTGGCTGACGAAGAGTAAGGATCAGGGCAGCGTCCGCTGATAAAGAATAAAAAAGGAGAAGTACAATGAACAAGAAAAAGGCAAAAATCACAATTGGCGGTATGCTGATACTGCTGCTGGTTCTGGTTTACACGTCCGTGTTCGGTATCGGCAAGACAGGTACGGGCTCGGCGCGCAACATCATTCTGGGCCTCGACCTTTCCGGCGGTGTCAGCATCACTTACCAGACGGTCGGAGACGACAATCCGTCCTCAGAGGATATGGACGATACGATCCACAAGCTGCAGCAGCGTGTTGACGGCTACAGCACGGAGGCGCAGGTATACCAGGAAGGCAGCAACCGCATCAATATCGAGATCCCGGGCGTTACCGACGCGAACGCGATCCTCGAGGAACTTGGCAAGCCCGGTTCTCTGCAGTTCCGTCTCTCCGACGGTACGGTTGTGCTTGAGGGTACGCAGGTGGCTTCCGCTTCCGCGGGAACACAGCAGGATCAGACGACAAAGAGAAGCGAGTACGTTGTACAGCTTGACCTGACCAGCGACGGCAAGGAGGCCTTTGCCAAGGCCACTTCCGAAAATGTGGGCAACGTGATCGAGATCGTCTACGACGACGAAGTGATCAGCGCTCCGCGAGTCAATGAGGCGATCACGGACGGTTCCGCGGTCATCACGGGAATGGCTGACGCGGAGGAAGCGCAGAATCTGGCTTCCTTTATCCGTATCGGTTCCCTGTCTCTGGAACTTGAGGAGATCCGTTCCAATGTGGTTGGCGCTCAGCTTGGCGAGGATGCGATCCGGACGAGCCTTATCGCCGGCGGGATCGGACTCGCGATTGTGATCCTCTTCATGATCTTTGTCTACGCACTGCCTGGCGTCGTCGCCGGCTTCTGCCTGCTGATCTATACGGCGCTGGTTATCGTAGCCCTGAATGCGTTTGACATGACGCTGACTCTGCCGGGTATCGCCGGTATTATTCTTGGCATCGGTATGGCGGTTGACGCGAATGTTATTATCTACGCCCGTATCCGTGAGGAGATTGCGGCCGGTAAGTCAGTCAGATCTTCGATCACGACCGGTTTCAAGAAAGCGCTCTCCGCGATCCTCGACGGCAATATCACAACGCTGATTGCGGCGTTCGTGCTGAACGCGATGGGTACCGGAAGCGTCAAGGGCTTCGCTCAGACACTGGCGCTCGGCATCGTGATCTCCATGTTCACGGCGCTGGTTATCGCGCGTCTGATCGTGCTTGCCCTGTATGAGCTCGGTTTCCGCGATGAAAAATATTACGGACGCGCAAAACAGCGTGCGACGATCGATTTTGTCGGCAAGAGACGTCTTACGGCAGTGATTGCCCTGGTGGCGATTCTTTCTGGTCCGGTTCTGATGGGAATCAATTCCGCGTCCGGCAAAGGCGCTCTGAATCTGAGTATGGATTTCATGGGCGGTACGTCGACAAGCGTTACGTTTAATGAGGATATGAGCATTGCCGATCTCGACTCCGATGTCAAGCCGCTGTTCCAGCAGGTGACGGGCGACGCCGAGATTCAGACGCAGAAGGTTGCGGGTACAAACGAAGTCTTCATCAAAACGCGTGTGCTCACAGTAGACGAGCGTGAGGAAGTGGCGGCACTGATCGCTGAAACGTTTGATATTGACGCGGATACGATCTCCTTCGAGACGATTTCTTCCACAGTCAGCAGCGAGATGCGCCGCGACGCCGTGATCGCCGTGCTGATCGCGGGCCTGTGCATGCTGGTTTACATTTGGTTCCGGTTCAAGGATATCCGCTTTGCGGGAAGCGCCGTTCTGGCTCTTCTGCATGACGTGCTCGTCGTGTTTGCGTGCTACGCGATCGTGCGTATCTCCGTAGGAAATACCTTCATCGCCTGCATGCTTACGATCGTCGGTTACTCGATCAACGCGACGATCGTCATCTTCGACCGTATCCGTGAGAACCTGAAGATCATGGTGAAATCTCCTCTGGAAGAGATCGTCAACGTGAGCGTTACCGAGACGCTGACACGAAGCATCTACACATCGTTCACAACGTTTGCGATGATCGCGGTGCTGTATATTCTTGGTGTCGCTACGATCAAGGAATTCTC
This sequence comes from uncultured Lachnospiraceae bacterium, assembly GCA_947630005.1. Lineage (GTDB taxonomy): Bacteria > Bacillota > Clostridia > Lachnospirales > Lachnospiraceae > Choladousia. The sequence goes on along the minus strand of CANRGB010000024.1, from coordinate 20,496 downwards.
ACTGCCGCTGATGGTCGGCGTTGTGGCCGGCGGTTATTCCTCTGTCTGCCTGACCGGTGTGATCTGGTATCTGATGAGGCGGAAAAAAGAGGCTGCCCTCAGCGCGGAGACTGCGAAAAACGGAAAAAAGAAAAAATAATGACAGGACATAATTAAAATATGAAAGAAAAATGGATGGTTGCAGCAAAGCGTGCCGATTTCAAAGCGATCGGACAGCGTTTCGGCATCGACCAGGTCACCGCGCGGATTATACGGAACCGCGGCGTCGTGGGAGAAGATGCGGTAGCCGTCTACCTTCAGGGCGGTCTGGAATCGTTGAACGATCCGGCCGCCCTGAAAGGCTGTATGGAAGCTGTGCGCCTGCTGCGGGAAAAAATAAAAGAAGGAAAAAAGATCCGGATCATCGGGGACTATGATATCGACGGCGTCAACGCCACTTATATTCTCTACCGCGCGCTGGTCCGCTGCGGCGCGAGGGTGGATTATGAGATACCGGACCGGATGAAGGACGGATTCGGCCTCAACATAAGGCTTGTCCGGCTCGCCTGGGAGGAAGGGGTCGACACGATCCTGACCTGTGACAACGGGATTGCGGCGATCGAACAGATTGCCTGCGCGAAAGAACACGGGATGACCGTTATCGTCACGGATCACCATGAGCCGTATTTCGACACGGCGGACGACGGAGAGGAGACCGCGGACTTTGGGCGGAGCGAGGAAAATCCGCGCCCGGATGGAGAAAACAGGAGGACTTATCTGCTTCCTGATGCGGACGTGATCGTAAATCCCAGACAGCCGGGATGTGCCTACCCGTACAAAAAGCTGTGCGGAGCCGCGGTCGCCTGGAAACTGGTCTGCGTGCTCTATCAGTCCATGGGCTTTTCGGAGAGGGAAGCGCTGGACCTGCTGGAATTTGCCGCGATCGCGACCGTCGGCGATGTGATGGATCTGGACGGGGAAAACCGCATCATTGTGAAAGAAGGACTGAAACGTCTTCAGACGACGGCAAATCCGGGTCTGCGCGCCCTGATTACGGCCTGTGGCCTGGCGGATTCCCGGATCACGGCCTATCATATCGGATTTGTGATCGGACCCTGCATCAATGCCAGCGGCCGCCTCGATACGGCGAAACGTTCTCTGCGGCTTCTGCTCGCGAAAGATCAGAGGGAGGCGGAAACGCTTGCTGCGGAGCTGAAGGAGCTGAACGACGCGCGCAAGCAGATGACGCAGGACGGTGTGAAGGAGGCGTGCAGGCAGATCGACGGGTCTTCTCTTGCGGATGACCGCGTGCTGGTCGTGTATCTTCCGGACTGTCATGAGAGCGTTGCCGGCATCATTGCCGGAAAGCTGCGTGAGCGCTATTACCGGCCGGTGTTCGTTATCACGGACGGGGAAGAGAGCGCGAAAGGTTCCGGGCGTTCGATTGAAGCGTACTCGATGTTCGAGGAACTGATGCGCTGCAGTGATCTGTTTCTGAAATTCGGCGGGCATCCGATGGCGGCGGGCTTTTCTCTGGAGCGCGCGCGGATTGACGAGATGCGCAGGAGGCTGAATGAACATTGTACCCTTACACCGGAGGATCTGACGAAGAAGATCATGATCGATGTTCCGATGCCGATTGATTACATCACGGAAGAGCTGATTGAAGGATTCGGTGTGCTGGAACCTTTCGGGAAAGGAAATGAGAAGCCGCTGTTTGCCGAAAAAGAACTGAAGCTTCTTAGCGTCCGCATCCTTGGCAAAAACCGGAATGTGCTGAAGCTGCAGGTCTCAAACCATACGGGTGTTGTGATGAAAGCGGTGTACTTTGGCGATCCGGAAACGTTTCTGAGGGATGTCGTCTCCAGATATGGAGAAAATGAGAGACAGAAGCTCTGCCTGGGAAGGGAGAACGCCGTGCGAGCCTCCGTTACATATTACCCGGAAATCGATGAATACCAGGGCACAAGGACGCTGCAGATTGTAATTGAAAATTATAAGATCGGGTGATTATTTTTCAGATTCAGAATGGCACAGATTAACAGGTCTATGGTCAGTAAAATCATAAATTCCTCATATGTAGTCACAGGCATTCTCCTCTCCGCAAAATTCGGAATGGGAGAATGCCGCCCCAGAAGCAGGATCAGATATCCAGCTTTGAAAAATCTATGGAGAAATCGTTGTAAATGCCAACTGGTACAAAATCCTGGAATGTAAACTCTTCTGCATTGTCTTCTTCAAAATTCCACACCATGATTCTGTTTTTCTCCGGATCCACGATCCAGTACAGCCGGACTCCGGCGGAGCGGTATTTAAACAGCTTTGTCGAATAGTCCATCCGCCGGCTGGAAGGAGATACAATCTCAATGATCCAGTCGGGAGCGCCGTTACAGCCTTTGTCGTCCAGTTTGTTCGGGTCGCAGATCACGGAGATGTCCGGTTCAACATAGGTCCGGTCATCCGCGTTCAGGAAGACGGCAAAGGGAGCCGGGTAGACTTCGCAGGGTCCGCCCTTGCGGTCAATATAATTGGCGATTAACTGGCAGAATTTGAGTAATAATCCTTGGTGTCGCCGAAACGGCGGGGCCATGTAGTAAAGCTGTCCGTCAATGAGTTCTGCTCTGGTGCCTTCCGGCAAGTTGTAAATATCTTCGGTGGTATAGAGCTTTTCCTGTGCTGATGCCATGTGCTGCACTCCTTTCTGGTGGAGTTTACGGGGTCTGCGCGTTAAGTCTGTTCCTGAAATCTATATTTCGGGGGTTTTGTCGGTTCTGTCAGTTATTCTTTCTCCAACTTGATTTTAAGAAAAAACTGCTCTTTTGGAGCGGCCTTTCTTATCCGTAAATAAGAAAAAACCTTGATTTCTCAAGGTTTTTCAGCGAGCTGGAAATGGGACTTGAACCCACGACCTACGCATTACGAATGCGTCGCTCTACCGACTGAGCTAATCCAGCACATCAGCTCCGAACCGCTGACTTTGCTAGTATACCGCATTGTCCCCAAAAAAGCAAGTCTTTTTTTCACTTTTGTAAAAAATTTTGATCGTGGGGCCGCCTCTGTGAGCGCAGCACGTATTTTTTGATATATAAAATAAATTTTGTAAAAAAATATGATTTCCAATTTTGCGATAAAGTGCGATAATAGGAGTTATAACATGCAAAATAGAGGAAACCGCTGCGAATAAAAAATGTCTGCCTGCAGCGGGCACTGAGAAAATGCGGAATACCCGGGCTGATTTATCTGCCGGCGGAGCGACTGAGCGCAGACCCCGTCCGCAGCTCCCGCCCGGGACATTAATCTGAGAAGACATTAATTTGAGAATAAGGAGGACAGATATGTGCGCGAATAAAGATGATAAAGAGAAAAAATGGAATGACAAAGGAATCAGGATGACAGACGCTGGTTCAGGGAAAGAAGAACCGGATTATCCCGAAGAGCAGGGAGAAAACGAAAGCTTTGGGGAGAAGGAGGAGGCCGGGACGCCGGCTGCGGGTGAGACGGAAGAACCGGAAGAAGTCTGTGACCTGAAAGTTGTCAGGGGACAGGAATCCGGACCTTTTGGCGGTTCAGAATCTGAAGTGTTGCAGGAGGGAGAGCCCTCCCAGGCGGAAGAAAAGAAAACAGAAAACGAAGAGATCGGAACAGAAGAAGAAAAAGCGAAGAGCGAAGAAGAAACCGCGAAAAATGAAGAGGCGGAAAGCGAAGAACCCGAAGAAGAAAAAACAGAAAGCGAAGAAACCGAAAAAGAGATCAAAGAAGAGACCGCAGAAGACGAAGAGATTGAAAAAGAGGAAACGGAAAAAGAAGAAGCGGAAAACAAAGAGATCAAAGAGGAAACCGCGGAAAGCGGGGAAAAGGAAGAAGAAAAAGCGAAGAACGAAGAAACCGAAAAAGAAAAAGCGAAAGACGAGGAGCCTGAAGAGGAAAAAACAGAAAACGCAGAAGCGGAAGAAGAAAAAGAGAAAAGCAGGGAAACAGAAGAAGAGAAAGAAGAAAACAAAGAAACGAAAGAGGAAAGTGGGAAAACCGAAGAAGAGGAAGAAGAAATCGGGCTGCCTGAAACGATTCTTCCGGAGCCATCCTGCGCGTTTTTTGATGATATCAGCGTTTTCTGCTTTTCTCAGCAGGGTGAGTCTCACCTGAGGAAAAACGTTCCGTGCCAGGACCGCAGCGGATTTAAAGTGGCCGGCGGCAGAATCCTGATCGCAGCGGTCGCGGACGGCGTCGGCAGCTGTGCGCTTTCCGACTACGGCGCGGAGACTGCCGTAAATTCCAGCCTGGGGTTTCTGGAGCAGTATTTTGTCAGTGAACTGAAGAAGGATTCTTTTAAGTTTGATGATCCGGTCAGAATGGGGAGCGTGCTGCGGGATATGATGCGGTTCGCGTATGAGAGCGTCGAGAAACGGGCAGAGGAGCTGGAACAGCTGTTATATTCCTTCCAGTCGACGCTGACGGTGGCGGTGTACGACGGGAATACGCTTTATTTTGCGCATGCCGGAGATGACGGCATCGTGGCGCTCAATAAAGCAGGGGTGTATGCGCTCGTGACTTCACGCCACAAAGGGGAGGAGGCGAGCAGCGTATACCCGCTTCAGAGCCAGAAAACGTGGCAGTTCGGAAAAGTTGATGATACGGTCGCGTTTGTCATGGCGACGGACGGCGTGCTGGATGCTTTTGTAGGACTGCCGGCGGAGAACAACCGGGTCTACTATCCGTTTGTGGAGCCTGTCTTTTACGCGAAGCAGACGAACGAAGAAGAGGCGGAACAGATCTGCAGCGACTGGTATGAGTATATGGCTTCTCCGTCATACAGAGCGAGCGTAACGGACGATCTGTCTTTTGTCGGAGTTGTCAATCAGAAGGCGATTCAGACGTCGGTCAGGCCGGTGTTTGAAATCGAGGAGTGGGACCGGCAGTCGAAAGAATATCAGAAAAAAAGAAGAGAAGCCCTGTATCCGTCCAGAGCCGGGATGGGAGAAAAGAAAAAAGCGGATCCCGGTCTGTCAGAACCGAAAAACAGAACGGCGGGCGATTTTGAAAGACCGTCGGGAACACCGCGGTATGAACGCGGATCGGCGGAAAGTCCTTTTTCCCGGGGGCAGATGGAGGAAGCGGCAAAATGGGTGAAGGATAAAGTGGCTGCTTCTGCCAGTCTGCTGCATGAGGGAATGGAACGGGCGGTGTCCTGCTTCAGGGAACCCATGGATCAGAAGAGTGAGGAATCAGGGAAAAAGAATCTGAAAGACTGGTGGTCTGATTTAAGAGATTCTGGTAAAAAAGACTGAGCGGGCAGGCCTGGCCGGTCTGTGAAAACCGGAAAGGGCCGCCCTGCCGGATTTTAAGGTGAGTACTGTGAGAATGAACGCGACTTTATACTACAGAGGCCGGCTCGATGAGCATAACCGCGGAATTTATGATACGCTGGCGGAGAAATGGATGCACTTTGAAGATACAATAGAGACGGCCGTTCCGCACGGCGAATTTTCCCAGATATCCCGGGCCATTCATTTTGATTACCCGCTGCTGTTCTATATCAATTATTATCGCATCTGCTACAGCAGATCCGCTTCCGGACTAAGTATTTCCGGGGATTACCTTTATGAAAAGGAAGAGGCGCGGGAGCTTCTGAGTTACTGCGAACAGTGGGGGACGCATGTCGTCTCCCGCAAGCCGCCGGATATCGGGGATGCCGGTCTGGCGCTGTGGCTTCATAATGTAATTTTAAATAATGTAACATACGGAAGCGGCAACGGGATCCGGGCTCATAATATTGCCGGGGCGATTCGTGACGGTCAGGCTGTATGTGAAGGGATTGCCATGACATATAAATTTTTATGTGATCTGGCAGGGATTCCCTGTATTTATGTTTCCGGCCTGCTCAACGACAGACCTCACGGATGGAACGTGGTCTGGATCGGCGGCGAGCCGTCTTTTGTCGATGTTACAAATGATGTAAATCCTTTTACCGGTTCTGACAGGAAAAATTTTCTGCGCAGTTCGGATGAGATGGCAGGTTATTCGTGGGACGTTTCCGCCGTGCCGGAGTGCCGCCTGAAAAACAAAAGCGACCGGTATGCGGTTGCGCATAATAAGAGGGAGTTCAGAGAAATATTAAAAACGGCGGAGAAATATGAAAGCATAAACGTCTGCCTGGATTTCGGATATAAATTAAGCGCGGAAGAACTCAGGAATCTGGCGGCGTCCTCGAGAAAGCTGGCCTCGTGGCTGATGAACCGAAAAATCGCATATGCCGCAGAAAGACAGATGGTGTTTATTCAAAAGTGACCGGTAAAATAAAGATACTTTTAAGAAAACAGAACCGGCATGCGGGACACCGCGTGCGGATGCCGGCGCCGCGCTGCGTAAAAACTTTTAAATTTGGAAAAAATTGTAGTGTACTAAATTTAAATTACGTATTATAATGGATTCATCGGAGAAAAAAACACAGCGAATGAGCACAAAGGAGAAAGGATGAAAATTATGCCACAATTTATTAAGGATCCGCTTCCTGTCACTAATCTTGGAGAACGCCATGTTCCCGCGGTACTTCTTGTAGACCGTTCCGGCTCCATGTCGGGCGCGCCGATCGCGGAACTCAACCAGGGCCTTATCGAATTCGGAAACGCGCTGCAGGAAGACCAGCTCGCGCTTGGAAGAGCTGAGATCTGCATCATTTCTTTCGAGAGCAATGTGCAGACGGAGACAAGCTTCCGTCCCGCTTCGGAGTATCAGGCGCCGACTCTTTCCGTTGGAGGTCTTACGGCTCTGAATGAGGCGATCGAGGCGGGCCTTGACGCGATCGAGGCAAGAAAAGAGGAATACAGGTCGCTGGGCGTATCTTATTACCGTCCCTGGCTGTTCCTGCTGACGGACGGCGCGCCGACCGACACAGAAAAAGAGAGCGCGGCAAAGAGCAGGCTGCAGGAAGCGATCCGGGACAAGAAAGTTGTTTATATGCCGATGGGGATCGGGAGTGCGGACACGGCAAAGCTGCAGAGCTATTATCCGCCGGAGACAGCCGCAAAAACCGTTTTAAAGGCGGACGCGGCTCACTTTAGAGAAGCGTTCGTGTGGCTAAGCAGCAGCCTGAGCGTAATATCGAACTCGGATCCGACCATGACGGATACAGTCAAACTTCCGCCGACTCCGAGCATTATCACGGTGGGGATCTGAGGTTGCACCGCGCAAAATTCAACAAAAAGTGCAGGAATTCTCCGACCTTGACAGGCGGCGGGATAAATTGCCAGAAACAGGCTTAACGTCAGTGGCGGGCGGAGAGATAAATTACCGGGAAGCGGGATCCGGCAATCGCAGAAGATAAAAAGAAGAGAGTTCATTGATCATGGACTCTCTTCTCTTTACGCGGGCAGCGGGGCTGGGACAGCGTGCGTCTGCCCGCTTTTTGTCTGATTTGGTGGTGATTTGGAATGGCGACTTATTATGGCCGGTTCGGGACCCGCTATACGACCGCGGGTCAGCTCGGCTCCGGCGGAGAGGGTACCGTATATACGCTCTCAGGATATAACAGCATTGTGGCCAAGATCTACAAAGACAGCAGATTTCCGGACGGGAACTCCAGGGCTGTGATGGAACGGAAATTAAAGGCCATGCTGGCCATGAACGTGCCTTATACGGTTTCCGGCGTGCCGCGCTTTGCCTGGCCGCAGGATATTCTATATGAAAACAACGTCATGAAGGGCTTTATCATGCCGGAGATTCACACGAAATACAAGATTTATGATATGTACCGCGGCGGCAGGAACGCGGTCCGGGAAAAACTGTATCCTGATTACACATGGAAGTATTCGGTTCAGTTTGCGTATCATCTGGCGTGGCTCGTGGATTATCTGCACAGCTATAATATTGTGATCGGGGATTTCAATCAGAGCAACATAGCGGTCGATGTCCAAAGCGGAACGGTTGTGATCATAGACTGCGACTCCTTTGATATCAGGGATCCGATTACCGGGGAGCATTTTCCCTGTACGGTGGGACTGCCGGAGATGCTGGCTCCGGAGCTGCAGGCGGTAGGGAATCTGTCGCAGGCGGCGTTTACAAAGAGCAGCGATTATTTTTCGCTGGCCATCCATATTTTCCGCCTGCTGATGGACAATGCGGATCCGTTCGGCGGGGTGATAACAACAGGCGCGTCCATGAGCAGCATCCCCGCGAATCAGGCGATATGCAACGGGGAGTGCGCTTATGTGAGGAACGTTCCCGGGAAAAAGATACCGTCCTGGTCACAGAAGCCGGAGATGCTTCCTCCGGAGATACTTGGACTGTTCAGGAGAACGTTTGACTATACCGCGCTGACCGCGAAGAAAAATATCTCCAGGCGGGCGACGGCATATGACTGGGCCATGGCGCTGCAGCCTTACGGAATGGCCGAGCCGAACCCGCTGCTGAAGCGCTGCCCGGTGAACAGAAAGCATGTCTATCCCGCGCATAACCGCAGATGTCCCTGGTGCGAACAGGAAGCGGAGACGAAAACGCAGGGAAAGCCGGCCGTAAAAACAGCGGCGGACAGAACAGAAAATAAGACGACGGACCGCTCCCGGCAGAAGAAAAAGAAAAAAAAGAATCCCTGGCCGGGCAGGTTTTTCCGCGCGGCAGTGGTCTCTGCTCTTCTGGCCGCGGCATATAGATATTATACCGTGCAGGAGAGCGGGAGAGCTGAAAAAGCAAAGGATCTGTTCTGGGAGGGGCAGCAGGGAGCGGCCATATCCGCTCCGGCGTCGGATTCGTCTGTTCCGAATCAGGGAAATTCCGCGGTTTCTGTCCCGGCGTCAGATTCGTCTGCCCCGAATCAGGAAAACTCCGCGGTTTCCGCTTCAGCGTCGGGTTCGCCTGTTCCGAATCAGGGAAATTCCGCGGGTCCCGCCCCGGCGTCATCCGAGTCTTTGCCGCTTCAGGAGCTGCTGGCAGGGAAGGCAGATGGATCGGATGACGAGTTATACGGGACGGCAGAAGAAGAGAAGACGGAATATATTCTCGAAGGCAGTGACAGCCGGTATATTGCGGAGGAAGAGCTGTATCCGCTTACGCAGCAGGAGATTCAGCTGGCCCGAAACGAAATATATGCCAGACATGGACGGAGATTTGATACAGACTGGATAAGAGAACATTTTGAAGGAACGGACTGGTATACGCCCCAATACGATCCGGACTATTTTGATCAGAATTTGACGGCGGAATTTAATGAGTATGAAAAGGCGAATATCGATGTCATAACCGCGTACGAAGAGCGGATGGGGTATTACTGAGAAAACGGGTAAAGGAGGCGGAGAGCATGGCTTATTTTGAAAAAGGGTATCCGGAGCCGGACTATGGCAGAGCGGCAAAGAAAAAACCCGTGCGGGAAGAAAACTTCTTCAGGTCTGCGGGAACGGGAAAAGATTCCTTTGTGATGCTTTCAGAAACGGAAGAAGCGGACAGCGAAGATACAGAGGAAGGCAGAGGAGAAGAAGAAGGAAGCGAAGAAGCATCGGAAGAGGTACGGGAAAAGACGGGCGAAGAAACGTCAGAAGAAACAGGAAAAGAACCGCGGCTTCCCCGCATTCCGGAAGAGAGCAAGCCGTTTATGGGAATGAGGCAGGGCATTGCCTACTGGGGATTTTCCCAGAAAGGGGAATCCCATAAGAAAAACGGTCTTCCCTGTCAGGACCGCTGCCGGGTTCTTGTCTCGGGCGGTGATTTTCCGATCATTATCGCGGCGATTGCGGACGGCGTTGGAAGCTGCGCTCTGTCCCATTACGGCGCGGCAATCGCGGTGGAATTGTCTACCGCGTTTTTGAAAGAACAGCTGGACGCCTGCCCGGATAAAAAGTTTGATGACAGGGAGATCGGGGATCTGTTAAGAGAGACGATGCAGTACGCGTATGATTCCGTGCGGCAGGCGGCAGAGGAGCTGGAGCAGCTGGAATATTCCTTCCAGTCGACCCTGACGATCGCGCTTTATGACGGGACCGCGCTTTATGTTTCGCACGCGGGAGACGACGGGGTGGTCGCGCTTACGGAGGAAGGAGAGCTGGAACTGGTCACCTCCAGGATCAAGGGGGAGGAGGCGAGCAGCGTTTATCCGCTGCAGGCAGGCCCCGGATACTGGCAGGTGTTCAAAGTGGACGGCTATGTAAACGGGTTTGTCATGGCTACGGACGGCGTGCTGGACGCGTTTGTCCGCGGGGAAAAAGAAGGGAACAAGGTCTATTATCCGTTTATCCAGCCCGCGTTTGAGACAGAACAGAAAAACCGCAGAGAAGTGGAAGAAGTCCGGGATTTTTATTACGATTACATGGCCGGAAAGGAATACCGCAGGACTGTAACGGATGATCTGACGCTGGTGGTTGTGACCAATCAGAATGAACTGGACGAAAAAAAATTCCCGGTGTTTGACGAGGAAGCGTGGCGCATGGAAACCAGAGAATATCAGGAAAAAGTAAAGGCGGCCCTGTATCCGGACCAGGAGGAGAAAAGAGAAAAAGAGGAAGAGGATTTTTACGGGAACGGGCAGGGCGCGGAGAAAAAGCCGAAAAAGGACGGGCGGGGCCTGAAAGCGCTGAAGGGGCTGTTTAGCCGGAAAAACCGCTGAAAAAAAATAATCGCGCCGTAAGATATACTGAAGAGGAAGAGATTTCCTGGCAGGAGGCAGATGAGAGATGGATGATTACAGAGGAAAAAACGGAAAGATTTATAAACTTGGGAAAAAGCTTGGAGCGGGCGGAGAAGGTACCGTGTATATGCTGGAAAACAGCAGCGGCCATGTCGCGAAGATTTTTCACGAAAGCACGAAGGACGCGGATTTTATGCGGAGAAAAATAGAGACCATGATCTCCATGCCGATCAGACCGGTTATTGACAACATACTGCGTGTGGCCTGGCCGGAAGATCTTTTATATAAGGGCTCGGAGTTCGTCGGTTACGTGATGCCCTATGTCTCCGCCCCGTATGAGATATTTTACGTATACCGGGACGACAGCGAACGGGAAAAAATTTTCCCGAAATATACATGGAAATATTCCATTCAGTATGCGTACAACCTGTCGTGGGTCGTCTGGTATCTGCATATGAACGGGATCGTCGTAGGCGATATGAATATGAAGAATGTCCGGATCAGTGAAAACGGACAGGTAGTTCTCATCGACTGTGATTCTTTTGACATTGTGAATCCGAAGACCAGAGAACATTTCCCCTGTACGGTGGGACTGCCGGAAATGCTGGCGCCGGAACTGCAGTCTGTGGGATCCCTGTCAAACGGACGCTTTACAAAAGAGAGCGATAATTTTTCGCTGGCGATCCATATCTTCAGACTGCTGATGAAAAACGCGGATCCTTTTGGCGCGAAGCTGATCAGCAAAAAGAAGTCCTCGAAGAGTGAAGTAAACGCCAACGCGGCGATCATAAACGGGGAATGCGTTTATGTAAGAAATGTTCCGGGGAAAGCGGCTCCGGACTGGGTTCCGCCGTTTGACATGCTGCCGGAGGAAATCCGGAACGCATTTCGGAAAACGTTCAATTACACCGCCCTGACTGCCCTGAAAAAGGCAAAGGAGCGTACGACCGCGGAGGAATGGAACCGCGTTCTTCTCGGACTTGCGCAGAAGGAACCGAACAGAAACTTAACGGTGTGCTCCAAGAACAAGAAGCATATTTACCCGGTTCACAACACAAAATGTCCGTGGTGCGGCACCGCCACACTGCATGATGCCAGGCTTGCAAAAGGGCTCCGCGGACTTTTGGGATACTGATACGGAAGTCTCTGGTTCCGACAGGCTGTTTTCTTCTGTATCGGAAAGGAATCGGACCGGTTTTTATGTAAAAGATTTCCACCTGCGGGCCGCGCAGAAGGAGACCGGGGATGTCCCTCCTGGGATATCCCCGGTTCCGCCTTATGGAAAAATTCAAACTGAAAACAAAAAGAGAAAATACCTCTGAGGAACAATCAGAGGGTCAGCCAATCCTGGCATGCGGATTGTTTTCGCGGTACTCCTGGATCAGCTGTTCCAGCTCATCGAGGGCCAGCTCCTTGTCGCTGCACGTCTGAATAAACGCCGCGAAGAAAGTGGCTCTGCGCTGTGAATCGGACGGAAGAATATCGCTCAGCTCCGAGAGAATATAAGATTCCGCCGAGATGATCGGGGAGTATGTGCGGGCGAGCACCTTCCCGCTGGTAATAATGTTGGCAACACAGACGAGATTACGCGAAAGCAGGTTGCGAAGCGTGCTCTGTACGGTATTGATATTCATATTGGCGTCAGCCTTGAGAATATCGGAGGCCAGCATTGGCTTATCGGAATTCCACAAAATCTGCATGATGTCGTATTCCCGATTGCTTAAACGTTTTGTGTCCATAGAGACTCCTTTCTGCCGTCATACCCGGAAGAATATGACGTGGTGGAAGAAAACAGCTGCGGGTCATGTTTCTGAAAATACTGGGGAAAAACAGCCGCCGTCTTTGCCTTTCGTGCCGTATATAAAACATAATAGTACTGATTTCTATATAGCCATTTTAATATCTACACATAAAATTGTCAAGCAAAATATATAATAAATCTATTAATATTTTTAAAAACACTATATATATCATAAAATTAATAATGAAGTAAAAATATTTTTCATGTACAAAACGGACAAAGCGGGATATACTTGTACATATGTTAAGTATTTTGCGGCGCATGAATTTTTATACAGACTGCGGCGGGTGTTGAAAAAAGGCGGCCGTGTTTCCGGCGGACAGCGGGAGCGCGGACTGTGGACGGGACAGTCAACGACCGGGACAGACGGCGGGAGCGCGGGCTTTAAGCCGGAACAGGCGGCAGAAGTGTGGACCGCGGTGGGGCAAACTGCGGCCGGGACAGGCGGCAGGGCAGGCCGCAGAACGGAAACGTATGGAAAACTGACAGATAAGAGGTGGACTGACGATGGAAGCGAAAAAAGAAGCAAAGGGAAAAAAGACGGGACTGATCATGGAAGGCGGCGCCATGCGCGGAATGTTTACCAGCGGGGTGCTTGATGTTCTGATGGAACAGGATATCCGGTTTGACGGAGCAATCGGGGTGTCGGCGGGAGCTGTGTTTGGCTGTAATTACAAATCGCATCAGATCGGGAGGGCTCTGCGGTATAATAAACGATTCTGCCGGGACCGGAGATATTCAAGCGTCTGGTCCCTGTTTACGACCGGAGATCTTTATGGGGCGGAATTCTGTTATCATGAGATTCCCGAGAAGCTGGACGTGTTTGATGCGAAAACATTCAGGGAAGATCCGATGGAGTTTTATGTGGTCTGCACGGATGTTCTGACGGGCCGGCCGGTGTATCGCAAACTGTCAGACGGAGGCAGAGAAGATATCGAGTGGATGCGCGCTTCCGCTTCCATGCCGATCGTCTCCCGCGTTGTGAAAATCGGGGAACAGCGCCTGCTTGACGGCGGCATCGCGGACTCCATCCCCGTGAAGTATTTTGAGGAGATCGGGTACAACCGGAATGTTGTGATTCTGACGCAGCCGCTTGATTATCAGAAAGGGGCAAACAGGATTTTGCCGGCTGCCAGGGTCATGCTGAAGCAGTACCCGAATGTGGCTGACGCGCTTGCAGACCGTCATATCCGCTATAATGAGACGACCGCGTATATCCGGGAGGAGGAGCAGGCGGGAAGGCTTTTTGTGATCCGTCCGCCGGAAGCGCTGAATATTGGCCGGATGGAGAAGAATCCCGCAGAGCTTGAGCGCGTCTATCAGATCGGCAGGCGGGCGGCCGCGAGGAGTATGGAAAGTCTGCTGAATTTTTTAGATATGCCATACTCCGGTTAAGGCCGGAAATTTTGTGAGAATCGATAAAAAAGTACTTGCCATATTTCACCATATCAGGTAATATAAGTATCGTTGTAAAACTCTACTATGATAAAGCAGGAAAGCGATGAGAATATGAACAAGCGGGAAAACAGTATCTCCATGAACGGGAAAAAGAAGAAAAGATCGGCGGTCAGTGAAAGGCTTCTCTCACTGATTTGTTTTTTGCTTATCATTATATGCTGGTGCGTCGGCTCCTACGGCGGGATGGTGCGCGATATCTTTCTGCCTTCTCCGACCGCGGTAGCTGGAAAAATAATCGCGATGGCAAAGGACGGTTCTCTCTGGGCAAACTGCTGGGAATCCACGCTGCGCGTGCTGGTTGGCTGGTTCTGGTCGGCGGTTGCTGCCCTTCCGATGGGGATGCTGATGGCAAATTCCAGGAAAATCAGCGCGTTTGTACAGCCAATCATTGAGTTTGCGCGGTATCTTCCGGTTGTCGCTCTGGTGCCGCTGACGCTTTTGTACCTGGGAATCGGGGAAACCCAGAAATATACGATTATTTTTCTGGGGACATTTTTCCAGCTGGTTTTGATGGTCTGCGATACCGTTGCCGGGGTTGACAGCAACATGATCAATGCGGCGAAGACGCTGGGGGCGGGGAAGATGCAGATTTATAAGGAAGTAATTTTCCCCGCGGCGCTTCCGGGGCTGATGGATGATTTCCGCCTGACAATCGGCTGGGCGTGGACTTATCTTGTTGTGGCGGAAATGGTGGCGGCGGACAATGGACTTGGATATATGATCCTGCGCTCGCAGCGCTATCTGGCGACGGACACGATCTTTGCGGGTCTGATTCTGATCGGCCTGATTGGTCTGGTGACGGACTTTTTATTCCGCGTCCTGTCGAGGATCGTAGCGCCGTGGTATGACAGGCTGACGGATAAGTGAGATGCAGCCGGCGTTTTGCGCTGGGATTCGCGGCAGAGTTCTGAATGAATGGGGAGACTTTATGGAACAGAAACGAAAACTGCAGGTGAGGAATCTGAACCGGGTGTTTGAAGGAGCGGGAGGCAGCAGTGTGACCGCGCTTTCGGATGTGAATCTGGATGTAAAGGAATCAGAATTTGTCATGATCGTCGGGCCGTCCGGCTGCGGAAAGACGACGCTGATCAATATTATCGGGGGACTGGATACCGCGACATCCGGGGAAGTTCTGCTCGACGGGAAACCGGTCAAAGGGCCGGGAGCCGACCGGGGAATGGTTTTCCAGGGATACAGTCTGTTTCCGTGGCTTACGGTGCAGAAGAATGTGGAGTTCGGTCTTAAGATGAAGAAGATTCCGGCAAAAGAGCGGGCGGAGGCCGCAAGAAAATATATTGATCTGGTCGGCCTGACCGGGTTTGAGAACGCGCTGCCCAAGCAGCTTTCCGGCGGAATGAAGCAGCGTGTGGCGATTGCGCGGACGCTTGCGAACGAGCCGGAGGTGCTTCTGATGGATGAACCGTTCGGGGCGCTCGACGCGCAGACCCGCGTGGTCATGCAGGAGCTGCTGGCAAAGATCAGCCGGACGACGGGAACGACGATCCTTTTTATCACACATGATATTGATGAGGCGGTGCTGCTCGGAGAGAGGATTTATGTGATGAGCCGCCGTCCGGGGACTGTGAAGGAGGTCATCGAGGCGAATCTTCCGGGGGAGCGCAGCCATAACTCGCTGGTGCTTCCGGAATTTCTCGAGACGAAAAAACGGATCATGGACATGCTCTGGAGCGAGAGCAGCGACGCGGCTATGGGACGATGATGAAAGGATAACAGCTGTTCCGCAGGGAACGGTTTGTAAAAATTTATTTTCAGGGAGGATACTTATTATGAAAAAATGGATGACAGCGGTACTGCCGGCTGCGCTGCTTGGATGCGCGCTGACCGTCTCCGCGGCGGAAACGCAGGATGTGACAATGGCGTTCTGCACCTGGACAGGCTACTCTCCGATGTTTATCGCGCAGGAGCAGGGATATTTTGAGGAGGCCGGCATCAACATGGATATCCAGGTGATTGAGGATGAATCCACCTATGCGGCGCTGATCACGCAGGGCAGCGTTCAGTTTCTGGCAACCGCGCAGGATCCGAACATCAAAATGTTCGCAAACGGAGCGGACAGCCGTTTTGTCCTGACGATGGACGCTTCGGCGGGGGCGGACGGACTTGTGACAACCGCAGATATTGGGACGCTCGACGACCTGGCAGGGAAGAAACTGGCGCTTGACAAATCGGCGTCCTCCTATTATTTCTTCCTGACGGCCCTTGAGAACGGAAGCAGCCTGACAGAAGAAGATATCGATGTGATCGACATGGGAGACACGACGGAAGCCGGTCTTGCGTTCATGAGCGGACAGGTGGACGCCGCGATTATGTGGGAACCGGAGCTCTCGGAAGCGCTTGAGACGGTGGAGGGCGCGCACGCGCTTGTGACGAGCGCCGATTATCCGGAGACGATTCTGGATTCTCTTGTAGTCAATACCACATATGCCGAGGAGCATCCGGAGGTTGTGGACGCAGTCGCGGAGGCATGGTATAAAGCGATTGATTTTCTCAACGAGAATCCGGAGGAAGCCTATGAGATGATGGCAGGCGGTTTTGAGGAAGTGACCGCGGAGGATGTCGCCGGCGATGTGAACGGATTAAAATTCTTCGGAAGAGAAGACAATGAAACGCTCAACGATGCGGATAATGAGGACTCCATCTTTGCCGTCAGCCAGGATATGGCGGATTTCTGGATGGAAAAAGGCGAGTGCGAGACAAATGTGCTGGATGACTTCTTTGCGCTGGTGAAATAGCCGGAACAGGCAGACAGATGCAAAAGCCTTCGATTGCAGATTGTCAGAATATTTACAAGAACACTGGACTTTTTTGCGTTATTGTGCTATATTGAAAAAGTGCGCAACGGTGCGTAATCACATGCCTCGTATGCGCACTTATTTTTTATTTAAATTTTATAAGGAGGAGAGAGCTTTATGAGAAAAGCGAAATTGGCTGTTACCCTTTTGACAGTTTCCGCTCTTGCCATGGGTCTTGTCGGTTTCGGCGCGACAGCTTCTGCCGAAGCGCTTCCGACCGATATGAACATCATGCTGGAAACCCCTGTCGAGTCTCTTGACCCGCAGATTGCCACGGACGGTACTTCCTTTGAGGTCATTGCCGACTTCACGGACGGCCTGATGCAGATGGACGCTGACGGACAGGCGGTTGAGGCTCTGGCTGAGTCTTATGATATTTCCGAGGACGGACTTACCTATACGTTCCACCTGCGCGACGCGTCATGGAGCAACGGAGATCCGGTTACCGCTGCGGACTTTGTATTTGCATGGCAGAGAGCGGTTGATCCGGATGTCGCTTCCGAGTATTCCTACATGCTGAGCGATATCGGCCAGGTGGTAAACGCCGCTGAGATCATTGCGGGCGAGAAGGACAAGAGTGAGCTTGGCGTCACGGCTGTTGACGACAAGACGCTGGAAGTCAAGCTGAACGTACCGGTCAGCTACTTCCTCTCCCTGATGTATTTCCCGACCTTCTACCCGGTCAACCAGGCGTTCTATGAGTCTGTCGGCGATACATTTGCAACGAGCCCGGATACCATTCTTTCCAACGGCGCGTTCATTATGGATTCCTATGAGCCGGCGACGACCGCGTTCCATCTGACAAAGAACGACAGTTACTGGGATGCTGACAGAGTGCAGCTTTCCGGTCTGAATTATCAGGTGATCCAGGATTCCCAGCAGGCGCTGATGAGCTATCAGGCAGGCACGCTGGATACGACCCTCGTCAACGGCGAGCAGGTGGATCAGGTGAAGGAAGATCCGGAGTTCCAGACGATCGGCGCAGGTTATCTCTGGTATGTGAGCCCGAATATGGCGGGTGTGCCGGAGCTTGCGAATGTAAACGTACGTCTCGCGATGAGCCAGGCGATCAACCGTGTATCCATCACGGAGGACGTCCTCAAAGACGGATCCATCCCGACCTACACGGCGGTTCCGCTTCAGTTCTCGGCAGGTCCAGACGGAAGCGATTTTTCCGCTGATCAGGAGAAATATGCCGATGTATGCGCGGACAACGCGGAGAATGCCGCGACGCTGTGGGCAGCAGGACTTGAGGAGCTTGGAATCTCCGAGCTGTCTCTGGACATGATCGTTGACGCGGACGACGCGCCGCAGAAGGTTGCGCAGGTTCTGAAGGAGCAGTGGGAGACCACGCTGCCGGGCCTGACCGTCAACATCGTTGTCGAGCCGAAGAAACAGAGAGTGGAAGATATGCAGAACGGCGACTTCCAGCTTGGCCTTACACGCTGGGGTCCGGACTACGCGGATCCGATGACCTATCTTGGCATGTGGATCACGGACAACAACAACAACTACGGTCTGTGGAGCAATGCCGACTACGACGCGATCATCGCTGAGTGCACGACCGGCGATCTCTGCACAGATCCGGAAGGACGCTGGGCGAGAATGTACGACGCGGAGAAGCTTGTCATGGACGAAGCGGTAATCTATCCGCTGTACACACAGGCAAACGCGGAAATGATGTCTTCCAAAGTCACCGGAGTTGAGTTCCATCCGGTAGCGCTGAACCGTGTTTACAAGAACGCAGTAAAGGCAGAGTAGTGTAAATTACAGTGCGAAATACTGAACAGTGCGAATTTTTGGGGCCGCAGCCGGTTGTCACAGCTGCGGCTCTTTTCCGCGAAAGGACAGTCCGATGCGCGCATGTCCGGTTTCTGCCGCGAGAAGGCGGGGAAGCACGCAGCGCGTTTCGGTTCTCTGATAAGGAGGATGATTTGTGAAAAAATATGTTGCTAAAAGAATTCTGACGGCGGCGTTCACCCTGCTGGTGATCCTGCTTGTCCTGTTTATCCTGATGCAGCTGATGCCGGGTTCTCCGTTTAACGACGAGAAGCTGAACGACAGCCAGAGAGCGATGCTCTACGCGAAGTACGGCCTGGATCAGCCCATCTACATACAGTTTTTCCGCTATGTGGGCAACATGCTGCACGGCGATCTTGGCGTCAGCTACAAGATCTCCAGAAATACGCCGATCTCCCAGCTGATCCAGACGAGACTTCCGATCTCTCTGTTTATCGGCGGCTTTGCCGTATCGATCGGCGCTGTCGCCGGCCTGATCCTGGGCCTGATCGCGGCGTTAAAGCATGATACGATCTGGGATTCGATCGCAACCGTGATCTCGGTAATCGGCGTATCCGTGCCGTCCTACGTGTTCGCGCTCGCACTCAGCTATACGCTCGGGTTCCGGCTTAAGTGGTTCCCGATGCTCTATACGGTGCAGAAGTCGATGGGGTCGAGCGTCCTGCCGAGCATCTCGCTTTCGATGTTCACGATGGCCTCGATCGCGCGCTTTACGAGGACGGAGATGATCGAGGTGCTGGGGAGCGATTACATGCTGCTCGCGGAGAGCAAGGGAATCTCCGGTTTTTCCCTGATCTTCCGCCACGCGCTGCGAAACGCGCTGATTCCGATCATCACGGTGCTCGCGCCGCTGGTCGTCGATCTGATGACAGGTTCTCTGGTGGTCGAGAAGATCTTCGCGATCCCGGGCGTCGGAAGCCTCCTGGTCAACGCGATCCAGTCGAATGACTATAACGTGGTCATTTCGCTCAGCTTTATCTATTCCGCCCTCTATATCATCATCATGCTGGTGGTGGACATCCTCTACGGCATCATCGATCCGAGGATACGCCTCGCGAAGAAAGGAGACTGACCGCATGGATAAGACTGCTGTTTCGGCAGGGACCTACGTTCCTGTGGACTCTGATTTTCGGCTGAAAAACAATGCCGACGAGATCGCGCTGGACGCGAATTTCGCGGCGCAGGGCTTCTGGCGGGATGTCTTTATCCGCTATGTCAGAAAGACGAGCGCCGTGATCGGCTTTTTCCTGATTATAATTATCGGAATCATGGCGGTTATCGGTCCCGGCATGAACGAGTACACCTATTCCGGGCAGGAGCTCAGCCAGAAAAATCTTGCCCCGCGGATTCCCGGCCTTGAGCGCGTGGGGATCTTCGACGGCAGCGAGACGATGAGCACGACGACCGGAAGCAAAAAAGTGAACCACTACGAGGAGAACGGACTGGACGACGTGTATTACTGGTTCGGCAGCGATATGTTCGGGCGCGATATCTGGACGCGCACATGGGAGGGGGCCAGAGTCTCCCTGATCATCGCGATTGCCGCCGCGGTCATCGACATGCTGATTGGCATGAGCTACGGGCTGATCTCCGGATACTACGGAGGAAAGACCGATATCATCATGCAGCGCTGCCTTGAGGTGGCAAACGGCATTCCAAGGCTCGTCGTCGTGACGCTTCTTCTGCTCGTGCTGCAGCCCGGCATGGTCACGATCGTGATCGCGCTGATGCTGACCGAGTGGATCGGTATGAGCCGCATCGCCCGCGCGGAGATGCTCAAGCTCAAGGAACAGGAATTCGTGCTGGCGTCCCGCACACTCGGCGCGGGCAGTTTCTTCATTATATTTAAGGAGATCCTGCCGAACATCATCGGACCGATCATCACGCAGGTGATGTTCTCAATCCCGACCGCGATCTTCACCGAGGCGTTCCTGAGCTTTGTCGGCCTTGGCATTCCGGTGCCGCAGTGTTCGCTCGGCTCTCTGATCTCCGAGGGCTTCAACAGCTTTACGACGCACCCGTACCAGATCATCCCG
>CANRGB010000023.1 GCA_947630005.1 uncultured Lachnospiraceae bacterium | reverse complement strand
CGGGGAAAAACCGCCCCTCACTGTGCGCGAGGGCCGCAGCTGGCTGAGCAGGGAGTTTGAGGGGAGAGAGATAAAGATAAAAGACCTGCCGGATGAGGAAGTGTACGCGGACCCGGAAGACCCGGCCGTGGAACTGAAGGAGGTCTGGTTCCGCTATGGGAAGGACCTGCCTGACGTACTGAAAGGAGTCAGCCTGAAAATACCAAAAGGGAAGCTCTCCGCGGTCGTCGGCGGCAACGGGACGGGCAAATCGACGATGCTGAAAGCCGTCTGCGATATCTGCCGGCCGTATCGGGGGAAGATTCTGGTTGACGGGAAGCGTGTGGACAAGTACAAATCCGCGGAGCTGTTCAACGGGAACCTGGCGATGCTGCCGCAGGACCCGCAGAGCTTGTTTGTGAAAAAGACGGTGCTGGAAGACCTGCAGGAAATGCTTGCCGGGCGTGTGAAGGACAAGGCGGAGCGCGAGCGCCTGACTGCTTCCGTGTCGGAGGACTGTGAGATCACGGAGCTGCTGCAGACCCACCCGTATGACCTTTCAGGCGGGGAGCAGCAGAGGGCGGCGCTGGCGAAAGTGCTGCTGTGCGGCCCGCGCATCCTGCTCCTGGATGAGCCGACGAAGGGGATCGACAGCTTTTACAAGCAGAAGCTG
This sequence comes from uncultured Lachnospiraceae bacterium, assembly GCA_947630005.1. Lineage (GTDB taxonomy): Bacteria > Bacillota > Clostridia > Lachnospirales > Lachnospiraceae > Choladousia. The sequence continues at coordinate 30,300 of CANRGB010000023.1, read as the reverse complement.
GCGCGGATTTTGAAGCGGATGATGGAGAAAGGCGTGACTGTGCTCATGGTGTCGCATGACGTGGAGTTCTGCGCGCAGTACGCGGATTATGTCTCAATGTTCTTTGACGGGGGCATTGTCACGACGAATACGCCGTCCCGGTTCTTCGCGCAGAACAGCTTCTACACGACGGCGGCGAACCGCATGAGCCGCCACCTGTTCGGGAACGCGGTGACGGACGGGGATGTGGTGAGGCTGTACCTGGAGAACCGGAGGACGGAGTGAGGGTGGACGGTTCATCCCTGCTTAAAGGATTTACATCTTTAAAAAAATTTCCAGAGGAAACGGATTGATTTTCTCTGCCGGTGGGATATAATGAGATTAACAAAATATATTATATAGAAATAAATCATTAAGGATGTGAAGAGATGCTGTATGATTATATCGTGGAAAATTATAAGCAGGGTGAACCGATCTTTTTCTCAGACCTTTTGACAGAGGGATTGTCAAAGCCGGCGGCGAGCCAGCAGCTTAAGACATTGTGTAATAAAGGAAAACTGATGAAATACGATACAGGTGTGTACTATATGCCCAAAAAATCACTGTTGAAATCCGCTGTAGGACCTAATGCAGACATGGTAGCAAGGTACAGGTTTATATCCAGGGGGAATACTGTTGATGGGTTTTATGCCGGAAATACTTTTGCGAATCAGCTTGGAATATCAGTTCAGGTGCCGAGAATTGTGGAAATTGTAAGCAACAACACGAATTCTGCGCCGCGTGAAGTAAAAATAGGGAAACGGAAATTTTTTGTCAGAAAGCCTGTGACAAAAATAACTGCGGAAAATGTGTATGTCCTGCAGATGATGGATCTTCTGAAGAACTTGGATACCTATCTGGAATGCACTTATGATGATGCGAAAACAAAATTTGCCGGATACATTAAATTGCATGATATAAAGAGGGTGGACGTCGATAAATATATCCGCAGTTATCCTGTAATAATCTTCAAAAACTATTATGAAATGGAGTTGGATCATGTACTTGCATAAAGAAAACCGAGAACTGTTTAAGGATGTCGTTTTACTGACATCAGAAAGACTGGGGACAGCCGCGGATATTATAGAAAAAGATTATTATGTAACTATGATCCTCAGGATTCTTGCGAAGGCAAAGTACACAGTCGTATTTAAAGGGGGTACATCATTATCAAAGGCGTTTGGAGCGATTGATCGTTTTTCAGAAGATATTGATATTACTTTTACGGAGCATCTTGGCGCAAATCGAAGAAAAAGACTGAAATATGAAATTCTTAAACCTGTTGGAGAAGAGCTTGGCTTGAGAATAGGAAACTGGGACAGCATCGAAAGTGATAAAGATTATAATCACTATGACTACTGTTATGATTCAGTTTTGGAAAATTTCATAGGTGAAATACAGCCATTTGTTAAGCTGGAAACAGCATTGATGTCTTATGCTTTTCCGACGGCAGAAAGGGAAATAGGAAATTATATTTACGCCGCACTGGCAGAGGATGAAGCGGATTTGATGGTGGAATGCTGCCTTACGCCATTTGTTATGAGAGTTCAGGCTCTTGAGAGAACGCTGGTCGATAAGATTTTTGCTTTATGCGATTATTATATGCTGAACAAGCCGGGAAGAAATTCAAGGCATTTATATGATATTTTTAAACTTTCAGGATGTGTAGTAAAGGATGACAATTTCAAGAGACTTGTAAAAGAAGTCAGGAAGCATAGAGCGCAGATGAGCGATGATATTGCACCGTCAGCAAAGGAAACCGTAGATGTGAAAGCTTTAATAAATCGGTTGTGTGAAGAAAATTTTTATAAGCAGGATTATGAGAACACTACAGTTCATCTGATATCTGAGGATATAGATTATGATACAGTAAAAAATTTTTATCTTGCTTTTGTGTCAGATCTGTTTTAAACAGAGGATACACAGACGGAGGTATGTGAATGAAACAAAATAAATTATCAGGGCGGCGTTTGATCGTTTCTCTTCTTATCATATTACTGATACCGCTTACGACGCTCTTTGCGGCCAGGACCGCGGGCGGCCGGAGCTATTATCTGGTCAGCGTCCTGATCATTTTCTATACGATGATCCCTTTCTTTCTGGTGTTTGAGGGGCGCAGGCCGCAGGCGAGGGAGCTGGTGATCCTGGCGGTGATGTGCGCGATCGCGGTGTTCTCCCGCGCGCTGTTCATCTGGCTTCCGCATTTCAAGCCGATGGTCGCGGTCATCATGATCACAGGGATCGCGTTCGGACCGGAGGCCGGGTTCCTTTCGGGAGCGATCTCCGGTTTTGTGTCGAATTTCCTGTTCGGGCAGGGGCCGCTCACCCCGTGGCAGATGTTTGCCTACGGCATGGGTGGCTTTGTGATCGGGCTTTTGTATCGGCTGGGCCTTTTAAAGCGCAGGCCCGTGCCGCTGGCAGCCGCGGGGGCAGTGTGCGTGCTCGTTGTGGTCGGGCCGCTTCTGGATACCGGTTCCCTGCTTGTCATGGCGGCGGAGGTGACAAAAGAATCGGCGGCGGCCATCTATCTTTCCGGCCTTCCGGTCAACGTGATCCACGCGACAGCGACGGCGCTTACGCTGCTGCTGGTGTCGGATGCGATGTTTGAGAAGTTGGACCGTATCCGGATCAAATACGGGATGATGGAGGCGAAGGGATGAGATTCAATTCATGCCGCCTGGCAGGCAGGGAGGCGAAGGAATGAGGTTCGATTCATATCATCCGGCGATTAACTTTGTATATTTTACCGCGGTGACCGCCATGACGCTGCTGTTTAACCATCCGGTTTTCCTGTGCATCTCCTACGTGTGCGCGTTTGCCTACTCGGTGAAGCTGAACGGATGGAAGGGACTGCTTTTTGACCTGTTCCTGGTTCCGTGCATCTGTGTGTTTGCACTGTACTATGCCTCGTACCATCATTTCGGCATCACGAACCTGGCGTCAACGTTTATCGGGAACCGGATCACGCTGGAGTCGATCGTGTGGGGCTTCGTGCTGGGGATTTCCTGGGGAAGCGTGCTGATGTGGTTCTCCTGCGTCCACGCGGTTGTGACGAGCGACAAGGTGGTGTACCTGTTCGGGAAGGTGTCGCCGCGGCTCTCGCTGTTCTTGTCCATCCTCCTTCGGATGGTGCCGCACATCCGGGAGCGGGCAGGGAAAATCAACACCGCACAGCAGGCGCTCGGGCGCGGCACGGGACAGGGCGGTATATTTGCCCGCGTGAGGAACAGCCTGCGCCTTGTCTCGATCCTGATCACCTGGACGATGGAGCATCTTGTGGAGACTTCCACCTCCATGAAATGCAGGGGATACCTCCTGCGGGGGCGTACGGCGTACTCGATCTACCGGTTTGATTACCGGGACCGGAGCTTTGTGATCGCCCTGTTTGGCTGTCTGACAGTGATCATGACAGGAGTCCTCTTTGACCAGACGACGATCCTGTACAATCCGGAGATCATATTCAACCGGATGACGCCGCTGTCGGGTGTCTTTTACGCGGCATACGCCGTTTTCTGTCTGATGCCGATGGCGCTGCAGATAGCAGGAGAGCGGAGGTTTGCTGCACAGAGAATAAAGAATGTGTTTTCTGACCGGCAGGAAGAATCAAAAAGAAAATAAGTTTTGTAATAAATGTTAAGTTCTGATGATTTTATTGTCAGAACTTATTTTTTGATTGAAGAACAAAAAACTGTTTCCAACAAGTGTTTGGATGTTAACAGATAATAAGTCGGCGGACATCTTGAAACTGTTTCTTTTGTGCGTTATAATTTCAGAAAGATTGATTAAGAAAAGAACTGAAGAAAGCGGAAAAATGAATCCGGGAGGTTTTACGAAGTGAAAACAAACCGTACGAAATATACGAATTTTTCGATGCTGCTGCTTTTTCTGAAGGGCAGCAAGCGTTTTTTCTTTACCAGTATTCTGGCCTCGGCGATCGTCGCGGGGCTGGATATGGTGACGCCGCAGGTCATCCGCATCGTGGTGGACGGCTGCCTGAGCAATGAGACGGATACTCTCCCGGGAGTAGTCCGCCATTTTCTTGACAGAGCGGGAGGGCGGGAGTTCATCATCGGTCATCTGTATCTGGCGGCTGTCGTCATCGTGGCGACGGCGCTTCTGACCGCCGTGTTCCAGTATCTGACGGAATATCTGAATTCGCACGGGACGCAGCGGATGGTAAAGACGGCGCGGGATGTCCTGTTTGCGCATATCGAGAGGCTGCCGTTCTCCTGGCATATGGAGAATCAGACGGGGGATATCATTCAGCGGTGTACCTCGGATGTCACGATGGTCCAGAATTTTATCGCGGAGCAGCTTGTGCAGGTCATCCGTATCGTCGTGCTGATTTTGTTCAGCGTGGTTTTTATGGTGACCATGAGCGTGCGGCTGTCGCTGGTGGTGTTCATCTCTGTTCCGATCATTGTCGGCTACTCGTATTTCTTTTTCCGAAAGATCGGCCATCTGTTTCTCGAGTGTGATGAGAATGAGGGAGTTCTCTCCACGATCACGCAGGAAAATCTGACCGGCGTGCGCGTGGTGCGCGCGTTCGGGCGCGAGAATTATGAGCGGGAGCGGTTTCAGAAGCAGAATCACATTTATACGAACGCATGGATGGATCTGTGCAAGTTATTGTCGGGTTTCTGGGCTTCCGGCGACCTGGTGATGGGACTGCAGCTTATGCTGCTGGTGGTGATCGGCGCGGTGCTCTGCGTGCAGGGCGATATGACGGCCGGTATTCTGATTGCGTTTATCTCCTACAACCGCAGGCTGATCTGGCCGGTGCGCCGTCTCGGAAGGATGATCTCCGAGATGAGCAAGGCGAGCGTCTCCATGGAGCGTCTTCTGTATATACTGAACTCCGAGGCGGAAGATATGACGGATAAAGGGGACGCGCCGGCAATGACGGGAGATATCGTCTTTGATCATGTAAGCTTTGGCTACACGGAGTCCGAAAAGATATTAGAGGATATTTCGGTCACAATAAAGGGCGGCACGACGCTTGGGATTCTCGGCGGCACCGGGAGCGGCAAATCAACGATGATGCATCTGCTGAACCGGCTGTATGATCTGGAAGACGGAAAGATCACGATCGACGGGATTCCGGTCGGGGAAATCCCGCTTCCGTGGCTTCGTTCCCATATCGGGATGGTGCTTCAGGAACCGTATCTCTTCTCGCGGACGATCGGGGAAAATATCTCGATTGTAAAAGACAGCACGGCGGAGGAGATCCGGCACGCGGCGCAGGTAGCCTGTATTGACGAGAGCATCGGGCGCTTCGCGAAGGGCTATGAGACGATTGTCGGTGAGCGCGGCGTGACGCTTTCGGGAGGACAGAAGCAGAGAACGGCCATCGCGCGGATGCTGGTTCAGAACACGCCGATCATGATCTTTGACGATTCGCTCTCGGCGGTCGATACGGAGACGGATGAGAAAATCCGCCATGCCTTAAAGCAGTATATGGGGCACGCGACTGTGATCCTCATCTCACACCGCATCTCCACGCTGATGGACGCGGATCAGATCATTGTGCTGGACAAGGGACGGATCGTGCAGAAGGGAACGCATCAGGAACTGGTGCGGGAGAGCGGGCCGTATCGCGAGATCTACAGGATCCAGAGCCCTGAAGAGGAAGACTGGCAGAATCAGACGAAGGGGGAGACCGCGGTATGAATGAGAAGAACGAACAGCAGGCTTATGTGCGCCTGCCCTGGTTTGGATTGAAGAAACTGGCTCCTTTTCTGAAACCGTATGCCTGGATTATGATCAGCATGCTGGTTCTTGGCGCGGTCGGGAGCGTGCTGGATATCATTGTCCCGCTGTTTCAGAGCTACGCGCTGGATGTTTTTGTCGCGAAAGGAACGCTGGAAGGGCTCGGCTGGTTTATCGCGGCCTATATCGGCGTGATTCTCATCGAGGTGGCCGCAAACACGATCTCCACCTATCAGACCTGCCAGATTGAGATGTATGTGGGACGCGACATGAAGCAGACCAGCTTTGATCATCTGCAGACGCTTTCCTTTTCTTATTATAATCAGAATTCCGTGGGCTACATCCACGCCCGCGTCATGAGCGACACGGACCGTATCGGCGGGTGGATTGCCTGGGGACTGATGGATGCTGTCTGGAATCTGACTTATCTGGCCGGTATCATTGTGATGATGTTCCTGTTGAACTGGAGGCTGGCGGTTTTTGTACTGCTGCTTGTCCCGGTGACCGCCGCGGGAGCGTTTTATTTCCAGAGAAAACTGGTGGGGCTGAACCGGCTTCTGCGTGAGATCAACGGCAGGATCACCGGAAACTACAACGAGGGGATCACCGGCGCGAGAACGATCAAGACGCTTGTGATCGAGGATAAAATGCAGAAAAACTTTGAGGAAACGACGGAGGATATGCGCAGAACTTCCGTACATACGGTACATTACCGGGCGCTGTTTCTGGCAATGATCTCGTTTTCCGCGTCCTGCGCGCTGGCGCTGGTGCTGTGGCAGGGCGGCCTGATCTCGCTGCAGGGCGTCATGGAGATCGGAACGCTGTCGATTTTCATGTCCTATGCGCTCGGCATGATGGAGCCGATCCAGTGGATCATCCGTGCGCTTTCGGATCTGGTGTCGGTCCAGGTAAACATCGAGCGCTATACGAAGCTGACGGAGACAAGCTCTGAGGTGGCGGACCGGCCGGACGTGATCGAGCGCTATGGCGACGCGTTCTGTCCGAAAAAGGAGAACTGGGAACCGCTCTACGGGGACATTGAATTTGAGGATGTGAGTTTTCACTATCCGGACGGCGAGGAGATGATCTTTGAACATTTCAATCTGAAGGTGCCGCAGGGGACGAACGTCGCGATCGTCGGGGAAACCGGCGCCGGAAAATCCACGCTGGTGAACCTTCTGTGCCGGTTCTTTGAGCCGACAGGAGGACGGATTCTGGTGGACGGAAAGGACGCGCGGGACCGGTCGCAGCTCTGGCTTCACAGCAATATCGGCTATGTCATTCAGACGCCGCATCTGTTTTCCGGGAGCATCGCGGAGAATCTGCGCTATGCGAAACCGGACGCTACGCTGGAAGAGATGCAGGCCGCGATGCGCGCGGTATCGGCGGAGAGCATTCCGGAGCGGATGGGAAACGGATATGACAGTCAGGTCGGGGAGGGCGGCGATCTGCTCTCCACAGGAGAAAAGCAGCTGATCTCCTTTGCGCGCGCGATCCTGGCGGATCCCCGGATCTTCGTTTTGGATGAGGCAACCTCGTCGATCGATACCGTGACGGAGAAAAAGATCCAGGACGCCACGAATCTGCTTCTGAAAGGCCGCACGTCGTTTGTCATCGCGCACCGCCTCTCGACGATCCGCCAGGCTGATGTGATCCTGATGGTAGACAACGGAAAAATCATCGAGCGGGGAACCCATAAAGAACTGATGGCGAAACGGGGAGCGTACTACAGGCTGTATACAAAACAGTATGTCGAAGAGATGACGGCAAATTTCTGACGGAACCCGCGCCATGCCGCGAAAGTATAGAACAGGGCCGTGCATGGCCCTGTCTTTTAATAAAAGTCCGCGGTCAGAATCCGTAGTCTTTCAGGATGTCTTCCGCTTTGTCCGGATCATCGCAGACGCAGAGAACCGTGCAGCTGCCCGCGCTTTTGATGACTGCCTTCTGAAGTTTTGCGACTTCGCCTTCGTTGTAGGAGGCATAGAGAGCAGACTGGTTCTCGACGCGGGACTTGAGACTTTTCTCGACCTCTCCGGTATTGCTGCTGTCTTTGCTCTGAATGACCGCAACCTCGCAGGCAGTAGCGCCGGAGCTTGTGTAGGCGATGCTGGACGCTAAGTCGTCGGCGTTCAGGGAATAGATGGTGGGAACCATCTCGGCAGCGGTCTGAGACAGAACGTCTGTTGTGACGGTTTCGAGAAGGTCGCCGGAGAGCTTTTCGATGTCGATGTTCACTTCTTTGCTTTTGCCCCCTCCGCATGCGGTAAGGAAGATCGCCATCATCACGGCCAGACCCATAATTTTGAACTGTTTCATAATGTACCCCTTTCTGTTTGTTTCAATCCACGCTCGGTAATTTCACGGAGTGCGTCCCTCGCATGTCCTGATCTCATGTCAGCGGGGGATACTGATTTCTCTCCGCCCGCCGCTGACGTTAAATTTGTGTCCGGCAGTTCATCCCGTCATCTGTAGAGACAGGGAAATCCCTGCAAGATTTCGCTGAATGTCCGGCGCCGCCCTGCAAAGCAGGATTCTTTTTTGTAAAAATCCTGCCGCCCGATGCGGAACATGAGGCGGCCCGCGGATGAGGCTGCCCGATGCGGAACATAAAGCGGCCCGCAGACGACGGCTTCCCTTTCCCTATACGGAAATATAGTGACTCTTCAGGTAGTCGAGCATCTGTTTGCAGTAATCCGGATAGACGTGGACGCCGTCGCTGGAGGCGCCTTCGATCAGTCCGCCGTTGCCGTTGGACAGAATTTCGTTCAGATCGATGTAATAGTAGCCCTGTTCCTCGCAGATCTGAAGGAGGATGCTGTTCAGCTTGTCCACATTCGTGTTGTTCACATATTCTCCGCTGTTCGGTATCGCTTTGGCCTCTTCCACGTAGATGATGCTGCAGATATAAAGGATCGCGCCGGGCTGAAGCTCAAGAAGGCGCTCCGCGGCGGATGTGAAGTTGTCGTGGAATCCTTCCAAGTCGTATTCACCCAGATCGTTGGTGCCGAGCATCAGATAGATCTTGCTGTAGACCCCGCCCGATACGGCGGCGGCCACGGTGATCGTCTCATCGCCCTGCTTGATGAGCGGTTTGCTGATCAGTCCGGACAGCGACATGCCGACGCTTGTAAAGAACTGTCCCTGGGTAATGCCGGAGGCGTTGCGGAACCCTTCCATGCGGGAGTCACCGATAAACACCGCGTCGGAAAAATAGGAATCGTCCACGGGCGTATCGGCTTTGGGAACGATCGCGCTGTTTGCGGAACCGGACGCCGTGCCGCCGTCCGTATCTTCCTTATCTGTTTCCGCTTCGGCTTCGGTTTCCGTCTCGTTTTCCTGCCGGGCGGAACTGCCGCCGTCCACCGAGAAAGAGGGAAGCCCGGCAATCGGTTCATTGAGGTCCGTATGGCTGGTCACCGGCGCGGAGTCGGAACCGTTCGCCTTATCGTCAAGGCTCGCGCTGGAATCCGCGGATTTCGAGCCTTCCCCGACGGTCATTGTTCTTTTGAGAGAACTGTTTGATACCATGGTTATAACGAGACGTCCTTCAAATACTACAAGTACGACGGCCACAAGAAGCACCAGCCTCAGGACCAGAAAATCGTGACGTCTCCTTTTTTTGTGTTTGTCAGCCATATGTAACTATCTCCTGTATTTTTGCCGCTGCCGGGGATCGGGCAGGTATCCGTCCTTTTGGGCGTTTGCGCCTGCTGCCCGGTGATACGGGAGCAGAACACAGCCTTCGCCAAACGGCAGCACTAAATTTATCGTAATTTGGAATTGATTATCGCAATACTATATTATATAATAAACTGGCCGATTGTAAATGGAAAATTTGAAATTTAATAAATTATTACGGACCGCGGGCCGGATAAAGACGGAAAGCCTCCGGTCCGCCCGCGGCGCTGACAGGAGTTGTAGCTATGGTATTCAGCAGTCTGCTTTTTCTGTTCCGTTTTCTTCCGGCCGTGCTGCTTGTCTATTACGCGGCTCCGGCAAGGTTTCGGAATCTGATCTTGTTTTTGTCGAGTCTTGTGTTTTATGCCTGGGGAGAGCCGGTTTATATTGTGCTGATGCTGTTTTCGGTTCTGGTCTCCTACACGGGAGGAATCTGTGTGGACCGCTTTTTGAGGCGGGGACAGAAGAGAAGAGCCCGGACTGCCCTTATCGTATCGTCTGTGATCAGTCTTTCCCTGCTGGGATTTTTTAAGTACGCGGGATTTGCGGCTGAATCGCTTGGCCGGCTGATCGGGGCGGAACTCGCCGTTCCGGAGACAGCGCTGCCGATCGGGATTTCCTTTTATACGTTTCAGACGATGTCTTACACGATCGATGTCTTCCGGGGAGAGGCGAAAGTGCAGAGGAATCTGATTTCCTTCGGCGCTTATGTCGCGATGTTTCCGCAGCTGATCGCGGGGCCGATCGTCCAGTATAAGACGATCGATCTCCAGCTCCGCAGCCGCCGGGAGAACGCGGAGCAGTTCGCGGGGGGCATCCACAGGTTTATGATCGGACTTGGCAAGAAGGTTCTTCTGGCCAATAATGCCGGCATGCTGTGGGATTCGATCCGTGCCGTGCCGTCCGGGGAACTTCCCGTTCTCACTGCGTGGATGGGACTTGCGGCCTACACTTTCCAGATCTATTTTGATTTTTCAGCGTACTCGGATATGGCGATCGGCCTGGGACACATGTTCGGGTTCACTTTTCTGGAGAATTTTAATTATCCGTACATCTCAAAAAGCATTACGGAGTTCTGGCGCAGATGGCATATTTCTCTTGGCACCTGGTTCCGGGAGTATGTCTATATACCGCTCGGGGGCAACCGCGCCGGCCTGAAAAAGCAGATCCGGAATATCATGGCGGTCTGGCTTCTCACGGGAATCTGGCACGGGGCGAGCTGGAATTTTGTCGTCTGGGGACTGTATTACGGAATACTTCTTCTGCTTGAAAAGTTTGTGCTGAAGCGCTTCCTCGAAAAACTTCCGTCCATTCTTCGGCATGTCTACTGTATTTTTTTCGTAATGCTGGGCTGGAACCTGTTTGTATTTGACGATATGGGGCTTGGCCTGCAGTATATGCGCACGCTGTTCGGGCTGTGCGGAGGAGGATTTCTTAATCAGGAAACGATATATCTTCTATATAATAATGCAGTCCTTCTTCTTCTGCTTATTCTGGGAAGTACACGAATTCCGGCCGGGGTCGGAAAGCGGATCGCCGGGGCGCTCCAAAACAGAGACTGGGCGGCTCTCGCGGTAAGAGGGGTGTTTTACACGGGAGTTTTTCTGCTGTCGGTCGCGTGGCTGGTCGACGCGTCGTACAATCCGTTCCTGTATTTCCGGTTCTGATGCTTCAGGCTCCGGAGGGACGCCCGCTTTTTGGGACAGGGACGATGTGTTTTGATGAGGGGATTAATTAAGGGGATTTATTTATGAACAGACATCAGTCATGGAATATCATTCTTTTGTTTGTCATTCTGATTTTCGGGTTTACGCTGGCGACGTTTCTTGTGCCGGAGCGGGAACGCTCGGAGGCGGAGAACCGGGAGCTGGCCCAGCATCCGAAGCTCACGGTACAGTCGCTTTTAAACGGGGATTTTGAGAAGGATTACGAGACTTATCTGACCGATCAGTTTGTGCTCCGGGACGGATGGATCGGTCTGAAAACGGCGGTGGAACGCCTGCTTCAGAGGCAGGAGAGCAAAGATATTTATTTCGCAAAGGACGACTATCTGATCGAGAAGCATACGGGAGTTTTCACGGACGGACAGGCCGAGACGAACGTGCAGCTGCTCGCGTCGTTTCTGGAACGCTGCCGGGGACAGTTTGAAAACGGCGTGTCTGTCATGATTGTGCCCAACGCGGTCTCGGTGCTGAGGGGGAAGCTTCCGCCGCTTGCGTCCCCGTATGACGAGCGTCTGTATCTTGCCAGAATCGAGCAGGCGGTGCCGGAGGAAATGTGGTTTGACGTGAACGAGGTGCTCTGGCCGCACAGAAACGAGGAAATCTTTTACCGCACGGATCATCACTGGACGACGCGGGCGGCGTTCTGCGTGTACCAGGTCTGGGCCGCGGAAAAGGGGCTGCATATACCGTCGGAGGATGAATATGAGATTCAGACGGTGACGGAAGAGTTTGAGGGGACAATCCAGTCGAAGCTCGGGATCAGGACGAAGAAAGATCCGATCAGACTCTATCTTCCGCGGGAGGATATTTTCTATACGGTCGAGGCGGAAGGGCAGGAGAAAAAGTACAGCGTCTACGATTACTCCATGCTCGGCACGAAGGATAAATACGGCGTATTTTTCGGAGGGAATTACGCGCTGACCAGAATCCGGACGCGCGCGGATAACGGAAGGAAGATTCTGCTGCTCAAGGATTCTTACGCGAATTGTTTCGCGCCGTTTCTGTTGGCGGAATATGAGGAGATCGACCTGCTCGACATCCGGTATTATAACCAGAAAATCAGCGATCTGATCGCGGACGGGGGCTATACGGATCTTCTCGTACTGTACAACGCGGCCGGGTTCGCGGAGGATGTCAGTCTTTCAAAACTCGCATTCTAATAAAACAGCACAGGGGAAAGGAAGAGTTTTCATGAACATGATCGTGGCTGTGGACAGGCACTGGGGAATCGGCTATAAGAACAGGCTTCTGGTCAGCATTCCGGCCGATATGAAATTTTTCAGGGAGACGACGACCGGGAACGTGGTCGTGATGGGCAGGCGGACGCTTGAGAGCTTCCCGAACGGACTTCCGCTTCCGAACCGCACGAATATCGTGCTGACACGCAAAGAGGGATACCGGGTGAAAAACGCGGCCGTTCTCCACACGGTGGAGGAGGCGCTGGAAGCGCTTAAGGAATATCCGACGGAAAAGATATTCGTCGTCGGAGGGGAGAGCATTTACCGGCAGTTTCTGCCCTATTGTGATGTTGTGCATGTGACAAAGATTGACCGGCTGTATCAGGCGGACGCGTTTTTCCCGGATCTTGACGCGATGGAAGAGTGGGAGCTCACGGGGGACAGCGAGGAACAGACTTATTTTGATCTGGAATATACGTTCTGCCGGTATGAAAGAAAGAAAAGATGAGACCCCGCGCCAAAATGCCGCTTTTGAAGCATTTTGCGCCGCGGGGTCCGCGGATATCCGGACAACTGGCTGAAAAGGTCCTGTGGGACGGCGCCTCCGGACAACTGCCTGAAAGAGTCCTGTGGGACGGCGCCTCCGGATATCCTGCTGAAGATTCTCTTTCAGGCTGTGTAAGCGGCCCGAAACCGTTTACGCGTGTGTTTTCCGGCGCATGCTCCGGAATTTTTCTTCGCAGTAGCGGCAGCGGTAGATCTCCTTTTCCGGGTCGGCGAGGAAGAAGACCTGATCGAGTCCCGGCTCAAGGGAAGTGATGCAGCGCGGGTTTTTGCAGGAGATGATATTCACAAGCTGTTTCGGAAGAGACAGCACTTTTTTTGAGACGATCTTCGCGTCCTGGATGATATTGACCGTGATCCTGTGATCAATGTAGCCGAGTACGTTCAGATCAAGCTGATCGATCGGGCATTCGACCTTGATGATGTCTTTTTTTCCCATCTTGTTGCTGTGCGCGTTCTTGATGATGGCGACGCAGCAGTCCATTTTGTCCAGCTTCAGATACTGGTAAATCTGCATGCTTTTTCCCGCCTCGATATGATCGAGGACAACGCCTTCGTTTAACTGACCGACATTTAACATACTTCCACCTCCAGTAATGTGAGAATCAGTGCCATTCGGACATATACGCCGTACTGTACCTGTTTGAAATAGACGGCCCGCGGATCGTCGTCGACTTCGACGGAGATTTCGTTGACGCGCGGAAGCGGATGGAGAACCAGCATATCCGGCCTCGCAAGTTCCATTTTGGCCTTATCCAGGATGTAAAAATCCTTCATCCGGACATAATCTTCCTCATTGAAGAAGCGTTCCTTCTGCACCCGCGTCATATAGAGCAGATCAAGCTCGGGGAGCGCGTCCTCAAGACGGATCACTTCCCGGAAGCTCTGGTTGTTCCGTACCAGCACGTCGTCCCGGATGTAGTCGGGGATCCGGAGTTCTTCCGGAGAGATCAGCACGAACCGGACGTTCGGATAGCGCACCAGCGCATGGATCAGGGAGTGGACGGTCCGGCCGAATTTAAGGTCGCCGCACAGTCCGATCGTGAGATTGCCGAGACGTCCCTTCAGAGAGCGGATCGTGAGCAGATCGGTCAGAGTCTGAGTCGGATGCTGGTGTCCTCCGTCTCCCGCGTTGATCACGGGAATCGAGGATTTCAGGGAGGCGACGAGCGGCGCTCCTTCTTTCGGATGACGCATGGCGCAGATGTCCGCGTAGCAGGAGACGATCCGGATCGTGTCGGAAACGCTCTCTCCTTTGGCCGCGGAACTGGAATCGGCCGAAGAAAAACCAAGTACGCTGCCGCCAAGATTCAGCATGGCCGCTTCGAAGCTGAGTCTGGTACGGGTACTTGGTTCGTAAAAAAGTGTCGCGATTTTCTTGCCTTCGCAGGCATGCGCATATTTCTGAGGATTCTTTTCAATGTCATTTGCCAGATCGAGAAGCTTGTCCAGTTCTTCGACCGTAAAGTCCAGGGGACTCATCAAGTGTCTCATAGGAACCTCCTTGTAAGCTGTTATAGTAGACTCTCAAGCCGGCGCCCCGGCCGGCGCCCGGCAGAAAGGAAAATCACTGGGACTATCATATACTATCAGGATGAATATTTCAAGAAAAAAATCAGCCGCCCCGCCGCTCCCTCTAATTTCCGTTTGGGCGTTGACACAGGACAAAAGGATTGATAGAATAGTCGAAGCGCTATGAAATATGACAGGATAAGACAGTTGGAGGAATGTGCTGTGAGCGATATGAAGAGTGAGATAACAAAACGCAGGACTTTTGCGATCATTTCCCATCCGGACGCGGGAAAGACCACCCTGACGGAAAAATTTCTGCTGTACGGAGGAGCGATCAATCTGGCAGGTTCCGTCAAGGGGAAGGCTACGGCGCGCCACGCGGTGTCGGACTGGATGGAGATTGAGAAGGAAAGAGGAATCTCGGTCACTTCCTCGGTGCTTCAGTTTAATTACGGGGGATACTGCATTAATATTCTGGACACGCCGGGGCACCAGGACTTTTCGGAGGATACGTACCGCACGCTGATGGCGGCCGATTCCGCGGTGATGGTGATCGACGCGTCGAAAGGCGTGGAGGCGCAGACAAGAAAGCTGTTCAAAGTCTGCGTGATGAGGCATATTCCGATTTTTACTTTTATTAACAAGCTCGACCGCGACGCAAACGATTCGTTTGAACTGCTCGACGATATTGAGAAAGAACTTGGCATCGCGACCTGTCCGGTGAACTGGCCGATCGGTTCCGGGAAGAATTTTAAGGGCGTTTACGAGCGGGCGGCGCGGGAAGTGACGATTTACACGGACACGCAGAAGGGAACGAAAGAGGGAACCGCGACGAAGATCGATATCGATGATCCGGCGCTTGCCTCCTTCATCGGCAGCGAGAATATGGAGACTCTGCTGGAGGAGATTGAGCTGCTCGACGGGGCCTCCGCGGAATTTGATCAGGAAAAAGTAAGCCGCGGGGAGCTCTCCCCGGTCTTCTTCGGCTCCGCTCTGACAAATTTCGGCGTGGAGATTTTTCTGAAGCATTTCCTCGCGATGACGACCCCGCCTCTGCCGCGCGTCTCGGACGCCGGCGTGATCGATCCGCTGTCGGATGATTTCTCCGCGTTCGTGTTTAAGATCCAGGCGAACATGAACAAGGCGCACCGGGACCGCGTCGCGTTCATGCGGATCTGCTCCGGCCGGTTCGACGCGGGCATGGAGGTCTTTCATGTGCAGGGCGACAAGAAGCTCCGCCTCTCCCAGCCGCAGCAGATGATGGCGCAGGAACGCCATATTGTCTCCGAGGCGTATGCCGGGGATATCATCGGCGTCTTCGACCCGGGAATCTTCTCGATCGGAGATACGGTCTGCAAGGTCGGGGACCGGTTCGCGTACGAGGGAATCCCGACCTTTGCCCCGGAGCATTTCGCGCGGGTGCGGCAGATCGACACGATGAAGCGCAAGCAGTTCATCAAGGGGATCAGCCAGATCGCCCAGGAAGGCGCGATCCAGATTTTCCAGGAATTTAACACGGGGATGGAGGAGATCATCGTCGGCGTGGTAGGCGTTCTGCAGTTTGACGTGCTGAAATACCGCCTTGAGAATGAGTATAACGTCGGCATCATCCTTGAAAATCTGCCGTACGAGCATATCCGCTGGATCGAGAATGAGGAGATCGATATGGACCGCATCGTCGGAACCTCCGATATGAAGAAGATCAGGGATCTGAAGGGCCGCCCGCTGCTTTTGTTTGTCAACAGCTGGTCCGTCGGCATGGTTCTCGACCGCAACAAGGGACTCATCCTTTCGGAGTTCGGAAAATAAACAGAAAATATTAAATAAAATATAAGGTTTTCAAATCATTCATTTTTTGGTATAATAGGTATATCTATCTGTTTAGAGATTCAGGAGGTTGGCTATGGAGAACGTGGAATACAGAGAAAACAATATAGAAGCAGGGACTCACAGGCTTGAGAATGAGGAGAAGTTCGGTGAGGTACGCATTGCAGACGAAGTAGTCGCGATCATTGCGGGACTGGCGGCCTCCGAGATCGAGGGAGTCGCCTCCATGGCGGGGAACGTTACCCGCGATATCATTGAGCGTCTTGGCAGGAGAAGCCTCGCAAAAGGCGTGCGCGTGACGATGGAGGGGGACGCCGTCTATGTGCGTCTCGCGATCAATATCCAGTACGGCTACAATGTGCCGACGACCTGCGCGAAAATACAGGAGAGGGTCAAAGCGGCGATCGAGACCATGACAGGGCTGGAAGTCGCGGAGGTAAATATCAAGATCGTAAATGTGGAAATGGAATAGAATGGAATGAAATAGAGACGGAGTGAAAGCGAAGCGCGGGGAAGCGGAAACGGCGCAAATGGTTCAGGCAGCTCATAGATGAAACAGGGAGGGGACGTGTCAGGTTCCCTTTTTGTATAATATTCATGACGGCGGAAAGTCTGCGCGCCGCGTTTCGGCGCGCGGCCGCTGTGAGGAAAAAATTATGAAGAGAAGTGAGATCAGAGAGAATCTGTTTAAATTGGTTTTCAGTACGGAGTTTCACAGCCAGGAAGAATTCAAAAAGCAGCTCCGGTTCTATCTGGAGGAGCAACTGCCCGAGGAAGCCACGGAAGGGGAGCGGGAGTATATCGAATGGAAATTCGGGGAGATCGTCCGGAACAGGGAGGAGATCGACGGGAAGATCAACGCGGTCGCGCGCGGCTGGAAGACGAACCGCATGGGAAAGACCGATCTGGCGATCCTGCGTCTCGCCGTGTATGAGATGCAGTATGAGGACGAGATTCCGGTCAAGGTGGCGATCAATGAGGCGGTCGAGCTTGCGAAGCGGTTTGGAGGGAACGATTCTCCCTCTTTTGTGAACGGGATCCTGGCAAAGCTGGTGTGACGTATGCAGAAGGTATATTCTGTCGGACAGATCAATTCCTATATCAAGGACATGTTTGACCAGGATTTTGTGCTGAGCCGCATCGGCATCCGCGGGGAAGTGTCAAACTGCAAGTATCATACGTCCGGCCATATCTATTTTTCTTTGAAGGACGAAAGCGGGAGCATTGCCTGCGTGATGTTCGCGGGCGCGAGAAAAGGCCTGGCTTTCCGGCTGATCAACGGACAGCAGGTCGTCGTGCGGGGGAGCGTCAGCGTTTATGAGCGCGGCGGCAGCTATCAGATGTACGCGCGGCAGATACAGCTTGACGGAGCGGGGCTTCTGTATGAGAGATACCTCGCTTTGAAGCAGGAGCTGGAGGACATGGGAATGTTCGCGGCTGAGTACAAGCGGCCGCTTCCTTTTTATGTGAAAAGACTCGGGGTTGTGACGGCTCCGACCGGGGCGGCCATCCGGGATATCATCAATATCTCCACGAGGAGGAATCCCTGGATTCAGATCATTCTTTATCCGGCTCTGGTGCAGGGGCAGGGCGCCGCGGAGAGTATTGCCCAGGGGATCCGCGTCCTCGACCGGGCGGGCGTGGATGTGATGATCATCGGCCGCGGAGGCGGTTCGATCGAGGATCTGTGGGCGTTCAATGAGGAGATCGTCGCGCGGGCGGTCTTCGCGTGCAGGACGCCCGTTATTTCCGCGGTGGGCCACGAGACGGATACGACAATCTCCGATTTCGTCGCGGATCTGCGCGCGCCTACTCCTTCCGCGGCCGCGGAGCTGGCTGTCGCGGACGTCAGGGGACTGCTGGGGCAGATGGAACTTTACCGGGAGCGGATGCGGCGGGCGATGGTCCGCCGGACGGAGAATCTCAGACAGCGGCTGCTTGGCAGTCAGATGAGGCTTTCCCACGCGTCGCCCGGCCAGCGGCTGAACGCCGGGAGACAGCGCCTGCTTGAGCTTGAGAACAGGCTGCAGGAGCGGATGCAGGCAAATCTGCGCGAGAAGAGGCATCATGTCCTGATCTGTGCGGAGAAACTGCGTGGGCTGTCCCCGTCCGCCAAGCTTGCGGCCGGCTATGGCTTTATAACAGATGAAAACGGAAAGCGGGTTTATTCGGCCGGTCAGGTCCGGCAGCAGGATCTTTTGACGATCTATGTCGCGGACGGCCTGATCAGGGTCAGAGTGGAGGAGGCTGTGCCGGATGGAGGAAGTCAGTATGGAAAAGACCGGGATGGAGAAGATCAGTATGGAGAAGAAAGAGACGCGGGGACAGGACGGGCTGACGCTTGAAGAGGCGTTTGCGCGTCTGGAACAGGTGATAGAGGCGCTCGAAAGCAGGGAGATCTCTCTTGAGGACTCTTTCCGGATCTATCAGGAGGGCATGAATCTGCTGAAACTGTGCAATGATAAGATCGACCGGGTGGAGAAAAAAATCCTGGTGATCAACGGAGAGGGTGGTCTTGATGAATTTTGACGATCAGATGAAAAGGCGGGTAACGGAGATCAAAAGTATTATAGAAAATTATCTTCCCGCGGAGCAGGGATTCCAGAGGACGCTGCTCGAAGCGGTAAACTACAGCATGCTGGTGGGCGGCAAGAAGCTGCGCCCGCTGCTGATGCAGCAGACGTACGTGATGTTCGGCGGAAAATCCGCGGTTGTGCAGCCGTTCATGGCGGCGATCGAGATGATCCATACCCACTCCCTGATCCATGACGACCTCCCGGCGATGGACAATGACGAATACCGGCGCGGGAAAAAAACGACCCACGCGGTTTACGGGGAGGCGATTGCGATCCTTGCGGGGGACGCGCTTCTGAACCTTGCGTATGAGACGGCGGCGAAAGCGTTCGGGATGGAACCGGGGAACCCGGATGTCAGCCGGGCCTTCGCGATCCTTGCGTCCTGCACCGGAATCGACGGCATGATCGGCGGACAGTCGGTGGATGTGGAATACGAGGGAAAGCCTCTGACAAAAGAACAGCTCTTATTTATCTATCATCTGAAGACAGGGGCCCTGATCGAGGCCTCGATGGCGGTCGGGGCCGTGCTTGCCGGAGCTTCGGACGAGCATGTGGATCAGATACGCCGGGCCGCGCAGCATGTCGGAATGGCGTTCCAGATCCAGGATGATATCCTGGACGTGACCGGCGATGAGGAAGTGCTCGGCAAGCCGGTAAAGAGCGATGAGAAAAACAATAAGACGACTTATGTCACATTGATGGGACTGGAGCAGGCCCGCGAAGATGTGGCGCGTTATTCTGCGGAGGCTGTGCGTCTGCTCGGAGAGCTGCCGTATGAAAATGAGTTTCTTCATGAGCTGATCCTGCAGCTGATCCACCGCAGTGCCTGAGGAGGGCTGCCATGCTGTTAGATAAAATTAATGAAGTGAACGATATAAGGAAAATCGACAAAAGCCAGCTTCCGCAGCTTGCGCAGGAGATCAGGGAGTTCCTGATCCAGAAGATCAGTGTGACCGGGGGGCATCTCGCCTCGAATCTCGGCGTCGTGGAGCTGACCATGGCGCTGCACCTTGTATTTGATCTTCCGAAAGACAAGCTGATCTGGGATGTCGGGCACCAGTCCTACACGCACAAGATACTGACCGGGCGCAAGGACGGATTTGACCAGCTCAGGAAATACGGGGGCATGAGCGGTTTTCCGAAGAGAAAAGAGAGCAGCTGCGACGCGTTTGACACGGGGCACAGTTCCACCTCGATCTCGGCCGGCCTCGGCTATGTCCGCGCGCGGGAGATACTTGGACAGGACTACAGCGTCGTATCGGTGATCGGGGACGGGGCGCTGACCGGGGGTATGGCGTACGAGGCCCTCAACAATGCCTCGCAGCTCAAGTCGAATTTTATTATTGTGCTGAATGACAACGACCGGTCCATTTCGGAGAACGTCGGGGGCATCTCCACGTACCTCGGAAACATCAGGACCGCGGGAGCCTACACCGGGCTGAAGAACGGCGTGGAGAATACGCTGAACAAGATTCCGATCTACGGTGACGCGCTGATCCAGGGACTCCGCAATACGAAGCAGGGGATCAAGCAGTTTCTGATCCCGGGCATGTTTTTTGAGGAGATGGGGATCACCTATCTGGGACCGGTGGACGGACACAACATCCAGCAGACGATCCGCGTTCTGCGTGAGGCGAAGCGGGTAAACGGCCCGGTGCTGGTGCATGTCAATACGGTCAAGGGGAAGGGATTTCCTCCTGCCGAGCGGATGCCGGCCCGCTTCCACGGGACGGAACCGTTTGAACCGGATACGGGTCTTCCGAAAGTCCGAAAGAAAAAGGCGTCCTATACCGATGTGTTTTCCACGGTTATGTGCAAGATGGGAGCGCGGGAGCCGAAGCTTGTCGCGGTCACGGCGGCGATGCCGGACGGGACGGGCCTGAAGCGCTTCCGCAACATGTACCGGGACCGGTTTTTTGACGTGGGGATTGCGGAAGGGCACGCAGTGACTTTTGCCGCCGGGCTGGCCGCGGGCGGACTGAAGCCGGTCGTGGCGGTGTATTCCTCGTTCCTTCAGCGCGCTTATGATCAGATGATCCATGACGTCTGTATTCAGAACCTTCCGGTCGTCTTTGCGGTTGACCGCGCCGGTCTTGTCGGCAGCGACGGGGAGACGCATCAGGGAATCTTCGATCTGTCGTACCTCTCCGGGATTCCGAATATGTGCGTGATGGCGCCGAAGAACAAGTGGGAGCTGGCCGATATGCTCAAGTACGCGATCGCGTACAATGGTCCGATCGCGCTGCGCTACCCGCGCGGGGAGGCCTATGACGGCCTGGAGAAATTCCGGGCTCCCATAGAGTACGGAAAGAGCGAGATCCTGTACGACGAGTGTTCGCTCGCCCTGCTCGCGGTCGGAAGCATGGTGCGGATCGCGGAGAAGGTGCGCGCCATGCTGCGCGATATGGGCTACAGCTGTACGCTGGTCAACGCGCGTTTTGTAAAGCCGGTGGACGAGAAGATGCTGGATTATCTGGCGGAGGATCACCGTCTGGTGGTGACGCTGGAGGAAAATGTCAGAAACGGCGGTTTTGGAGAAAAGGTGCTGGAATACTACAATGAGACAAGGGCGAAGCTGCACGTCATGCAGATTGCCCTGCCGGATTATTATATAGAACACGGGAATGTGGATATGCTCAGACGGGAGACCTGCATTGACGCGGAGTCGATCTACAAGAGAATCGTCACAGAGTATCTTTCCATATTCGCGGAATGACGATGGGAGCTGAAAATGAAAGAACGGCTGGATGTGCTGCTGGTAAAGCGCCGGCTCGCGGGATCGCGGGAGAAAGCGAAAGCGGTCATTATGTCAGGAAACGTCCTGGTAGACGGCCAGCGCGAGGACAAAGCGGGATCCGTGTTTGATGAGAACGCGGAGATTACGGTAAAGGGAGGGGAGCTGCGGTATGTGAGCCGCGGCGGCCTCAAGCTTGAGAAAGCGATGAAGTGTTTTGACGTGACGCCGCGCGGCAGGATCTGTATGGATGTCGGGGCGTCGACCGGAGGATTTACGGACTGCATGCTGCAGAACGGAGCAGTTAAGGTTTACGCGATCGACGTCGGATACGGACAGCTCGACTGGAAGCTGCGCACGGATGAGCGGGTCGTCTGCATGGAAAAGACGAACATCCGCTATGTGACGCCGGATGATATCGGTGAGCCGCCGTCGTTCGCGTCGATCGACGTCTCGTTTATCTCTCTGACAAAGGTGCTCCCGCCGGTGAGAGAACTGCTCACTTCGGACGGGGAGCTCGTCTGTCTGATCAAGCCTCAGTTTGAAGCAGGACGGGAGAAAGTCGGAAAAAAGGGAGTGGTCCGGGATCCCGCGGTGCACAGGGAGGTCATCGAAAAAGTGGCCGGATGTGCGGGTGATCTTGGATTTTCTGTTCTGGCTCTGGAATTTTCTCCGATCAAAGGCCCCGAGGGGAATATCGAATATCTGATGCATCTGAAAAAATGCGCGGACGGCCCGGGGAATACAGCTTCAGAAATTTCGGCGCGGGAGGTCGTAAGCCGCGCGCATGAGGAACTGGATAAATGATACGAGGTACATAATGGATCACTTTTATATCATCACAAATTATCAGAAAGACCCGGCAGGCGATACGGCTCTTGCGATTCAGGAATATCTTGAGGAGCGGGGGAAGGTCTGTTATGTTCATAAGACGCTGAACGACGGTCCGAGGAAGAACCAGGCGGGAGCAAAAGAGCCGGAAAAAGGCGGAAAAGAAAGAATAAAAGAAGAGATCGGAGAGAAAATAAAGTTTCACTATACAGATGCGGACAAGATTCCGCCGGATGTGGAAGGCGTGCTTGTGATCGGTGGGGACGGGACTCTGCTTCGGGCGGCCCGCGATGTCGTGGACCGGCAGCTTCCGCTTCTCGGGATCAACATGGGCACGCTTGGGTATCTGGCCGAGATCGAATGCGGCAGTTTCCGCACGGCGATGGACCGGCTGCTTGCCGGCGAGTATCAGGTGGAACCGCGCATGATGATCTGCGGGGAGGCGCGCCGGCACGGGCGGAGGATCTTTGAGGATATCGCGCTGAACGACATTGTGATCACGAGAAACGGCCGGCTGCGGATCGTCGATTTCAATGTGTTTGTCAACAAAGAGTTTCTGAAGTCCTACAGCGCGGACGGCGTTATCATATCGACCCCGACGGGATCCACCGGCTATAATCTGTCCGCGGGAGGGCCGATCGTGGCTCCGCAGGCGTCTTTGCTGCTGCTGACGGCGATCGCGCCGCATACGCTCTGTTCCCGTCCGATCGTGCTGCCCGGGGATGCCGAAATTACAATTGAGATCGGCTCCAGCCACGGGACGGATATTGACGGAGCGGAGGCGACGTTTGACGGGGATACCTCCGTGAAGCTGAGTTCCGGGGACCAGATTACAATCAGGAGATCAGAGCAGAAGACCATGCTGATCCGGACAATGACGAAAAGTTTTCTGGAAATACTGCGTGAAAAGATGAACAGATAGAATTACCAGGCGAAAGGAGACGCTGCATGAAAACAGGAAGACAGACCAAGATCGTTGATCTGATCAACAGATATGATATTGAGACGCAGGAAGAACTGGCGGTTCATCTGAACCGGGAGGGCTACCATGTGACGCAGGCGACGATCTCACGCGATATACGGGAGCTGAAGCTTACGAAGATATCGACGGGGGAAGGAAAGCAGAAGTATGCTTTGATGCATGACGGCGTCGCCGGAATGAATGAAAAGTATCTCCGCGTGCTGCATGACGGATACGTATCCATGGATATGGCGCAGAGCATCCTGGTCGTAAAGACGGCGTCGGGGATGGCGATGGCGGTGGCTGCGGCGATCGACGCGATGCGCTGGTCGGAGATCGCGGGCTGCATCGCGGGCGACGACACGATCATGTGCGCGGTGCGCAGTGCGGAGGATACGGAAAAAGTGATGGAGAAGATCCGAAAGGTCGCGGGGCGGAAATAAAACAGTTATGATTGTCAGTTTGCATGTAAAAAATATGGTTTTGATCGATGAGGCGGAGGTGGAGTTCGGCGGGGGACTGAACATCCTGACCGGAGAGACGGGGGCCGGGAAATCCATTCTTCTGGGAGCGGTGAACATCGCGCTCGGAACCGGAAACTTTCGTGATTATGTGCCGGAGGACGCGGAGTACGCCCTGGTGGAGCTGGTTTTTGCGTCGGATCAGGAATCTGTCCGGAAAAAGCTTGAGAAGATGGAGATTCCATGGGAAGACGGGGAGATCATCATTTCCAGAAAATACCGGAAGGGAAGAAGCGTCAGCAAAGTCAACGGCGAGACGGTTCCGCTCTCCTTTGTGCGGGAACTGTCCTCCGATCTGATCGATATACACGGACAGCATGAGCATCAGTCTCTTTTGTACCCGGCGAAACATCTGGAGATTCTGGACGAATACGCGGGGGAAGAGCTGGCGGCGCTGAAACAAAAATGCGCTCTGGAATATCACGCTTACGTGTCGGCCGCCAGAAAGCTCTCCAGAGCGCGCTCGGACGAGGCGGGACGGGCAAAGGAGACGGATTTTCTGCGGTTCGAGCTGCAGGAGATCGAGTCGGCAGGCCTGCGTCCCGGGGAGGACGAAGAGCTGGAGGCGCGGTATCAGGTTCTCTCAAACGGCAGGAGGATCATGGAAGCGCTTGCGGAGGCCGCGGGACTGACCGGCTGCCGGACAAGCGAAGGCGCGGCGGATGAGATCGGACGCGCGCTGCGCGCGCTGAACGCGGTCCGCGGATTCGGCGGGGAACTCGACGGCTTTTGCCGGATGCTCGAGGACATTGAAGGGATGCTCGGGGATTTCAACCGCGGGCTTTCCGAATATATGGACGACTTTACGTTCGATGAGCAGGAGCTGCAGAAGATTGACGAACGGCTGGATCTTCTGAACCGCCTGAAAGCAAAATATGGAAAAACGATCGAAGCCGTGCTCGCGTACCGGAAAGAAAAAGAGGAGCGTCTGAGGATTCTGCAGAATTACGAGGCATATCTTCAGGAGCTCCGGACAGAATATGAGAAAGCGAAAAAGGATCTGCTGCTGACCGCGAAAGAGATATCCGCCGTGAGGAAACGCTGTGCCGGACCGCTTGCGGAGAAAATTAAAAAGGCGCTGGTGGATCTGAATTTTCTGGAAGTACAGTTCGAGATCCGCTTCGCGCTGCTGGATAAACCGTGCGAGAGCGGGATCGACGCGGTCTGTTTTCAGATTTCCACAAACCCGGGGATGCCGCTGCGCCCGCTCGGGGAAGTGGCGTCGGGAGGAGAACTTTCAAGAATCATGCTGGCGGTCAAGGCGGTTATGGCGCAGCAGGACGCGGTGGATACGCTGATTTTTGATGAGATCGATACGGGAATCAGCGGCAGGACGGCGCAGAAGGTATCCGAAAAGATGGCGGTGATCGCCGGGAAGCACCAGGTGATCTGCATCACGCATCTCGCCCAGATCGCGGCTATGGCGGACAGTCATTTTCAGATTGAAAAATATCCGAAGGACGGGAAGACGGTTACGGCAATCCGGCCTCTTGACGAAGAACAGAGCGTTGCGGAGCTCGCGCGGATTCTCGGCGGAGCAGAGATCACGCAGGCCGTTCTCGACAACGCGCGCGAAATGAAAGAACTGGCAGCAAAGACAAAAAAATACCAGTGTTGACTGCACGAAATCACACATACTGAAAGCAGGGACTTCGAAAGGAGCCTCTGCTTTTCTTTACTACGTCGGTATGCCGGCCAGGATAAAACGGAAGCGCGTCGCGCGGAATGGAGGAACTCATGATTTACAGGAAAACCTACAGAAGACTGCTCTTGCTTATGCTCTTGGCCGGTACTGCCGGTCTGATTTTCTGCTGGGCTGCGCTGAAAAGCCGCATACCCGGGCAGATGTACGTGGCCGAACCGGGAGAAATACCGGAGCTGTTCGGAAAAGCGTACGCGTGGATGATCTCGGAGAAGATCACGGAATCAGGCGTCAGAGAGCCGGACGGGGAAGCCGGACCGGCGGAGAAAGAGAGGGCAGGCCTGACGGAAGATGAAAATGCCGCCGGGGATCCGGCGCCTGCGGGAGAGAAACAGACGGCAGATACAGGAGGTCTTGAGGCGGCAAGTCCGCTGGCGGCCGGAGACGGAAACGGGCCGTCGTCAGCCGGTGCGGTCAGGGAAATCCGGGGAAGTCTGGACAGGATCGGCGGAAGCTACAAGGTGGAATACTCGCTGTTCGGGAAAATACCGCTTGCCGCGACGAGCGTGAACGTGGTGTCGCGGGCCAGTGTCTATGCCGGCGGAATGCCGATCGGCATCTATATGGAGACGGACGGCGTGATGGTTGTCGACACGGACCGCGTCACCGCGGTGGACGGGGAAGAATATGCTCCGGCCGCAAACATACTGAAGTCCGGCGATTACATCAAGGCGGCGGACGGCGTGGCGCTGGAAAACAAGGAGGAGCTGATCGACTGCTTCAATCACTGCGGCGGCTCGGATGTGGTGCTGGATGTGACAAGGAACGGGGAGGATATCCGCCTCAAAGTGACGCCGGTTCAGACGGGCGAACATGATTACAAGGCGGGCATC
Organism: uncultured Lachnospiraceae bacterium; assembly: GCA_947630005.1. Taxonomy (GTDB): domain Bacteria; phylum Bacillota; class Clostridia; order Lachnospirales; family Lachnospiraceae; genus Choladousia. The sequence continues at coordinate 3,929 of CANRGB010000023.1, read as the reverse complement.
TGGGTCAGGAATGATACGCAGGGGATCGGGACGCTGACCTACGTGGAGGAATCGGGGCGGTACGGCGCGCTGGGACACGGGATCAGCGATGTCGATACGGGAAAGCTGCTGCAGATAAAGAAAGGCGTGCTCTACGATACGGATGTGATTTCCATTGTGCGGGGCACGCAGGGCTCCCCCGGGGAGCTGGCCGGGATCATCCATTACAGCGACGGATATGCCGTCGGGACGATCGAAAAGAATCAGGAGAACGGAATCTACGGGCAGATCGCGGGTTTTCCGTACTTTGCGGAGAACATGAAAAAGTATGAGACGGCCTACCGCCATGAGGTGGAGCCGGGAGAGGCATCCATCCTCTGTACCGTGGACGGAGAATGCCGGGAATACGGGATAGAGATCGAGGAGATCCGGATCAACGGGAAGGATATCAACAAAGGGATGGTGATCCGGGTCACGGATGAGGAGCTTCTGGGGCTTACCGGCGGGATTGTGCAGGGAATGAGCGGCAGTCCCATCCTCCAGAACGGGCGGATTGTCGGCGCCGTGACGCATGTGTTCGTCAGCGATCCCGCAAAAGGATACGGGATATTCATTGAAAATATGCTCGGGCATTAAGCCCGGGCAAAATTGTATTTTTTTTGATGACATATCAGAGAAAAAATGGTATGATTTTCCTATCAGAAACAGCAGGAGGTACAGTTTTGGGGGATTGCAGGACGAGTGATTATCAGCTGGCAGAATATTTACAGTCCGTTTTTGAAAGCTTCGGGCAGCAGGATCAGGAAATCCTGGAGATGCTTGAGGAATATCAGAAGACAGAGCTGTGGCCTCTGGTGGAGGCGTATAAACAGAACAGTGCTCTGCAGATCAAGCGTTTTGCGGATGAGATGCCCGGAGGCTTTTTCATCTACCGCGCGGACGGCGATGAGGAGCTTTTGTATGCAAACGACGCGATGCTGCGCATTTTCAGCTGCGATTCCGAGAAGGAATTCCGGGAGTGGACCGGGAATTCCTTCCGGGGAATCGTTCATCCGGATGATCTGGAGGAGGTCGAGAAGAGCATTGTCGAGCAGATCCGAAACAGCCAGTTTGATCTGGATTATGTCGAGTACCGGATCATCCGCAAGGACGGAGAAGTGCGCTGGGTTGAGGACTACGGACATTTTGTACATAACGGAGAAGGCGGCATTTTTTATGTGTTTATCAGCGACGCGACCGGGAAAAAGGAACAGCTTATGGAGGAGCGCCGCGCCTGGCAGAGCGAGAGACTCCGGAAGGAAGAAGAGTGGAAAAGCCAGCTGAAGGAATACAGCAGGGAGCTTGAGACGATCAGCCAGGAGCATCTGAGGCATCTGGAAGTGATCGAGGGGCTCAGCGTCGATTACGCGTCGATCTTTTATCTGGATCTGCAGCAGGACTGGATGCGCGGCTACCGCATCGGGCCGCTGTTTCAGGGTCAGTTTACGAAGACGAAGCAGATATCCGGGATCCGGGAATGTTTTGAGACGTTTATCCGCACCTGGGTGCATCCGGAGGACCGGGATCTGGTCAGAAAGGTGACCGGTTTGGAATATATCCGCAGGAAACTGTCGGATCGGAATACCGTCCAGCACCACTACCGGATCCAGGTGGAGGGACGGGAGGCGTATCAGCAGCTTTATATCGTAAACGTCGGCAGGGAAAAGCAGGTCACGCAGGTGGTTATGGGCTTTCGGAACGTGGACAACGAGGTCCGGCATGAGCTGGAGCACAGAAAAGTGCTGGAGACGACTCTGGAGCAGGCGAAGGCCGCGAATGTCGCGAGGAATACGTTTCTTGCGAACATGTCGCATGATCTTCGGACGCCGATGAACGCGATCGCGGGCTTTACGGAGCTTGCCAGAAGGCATAAGGACGAGCCGGAGAAGGTGGCCGAGTATCTGGACAGGATCGAGGAGTCCGGGAAACAGCTGCTTCAGCTGCTTTCCGACGTGCTGGAGTTTACAAAGATCGAATCAGATCAGATCCGCATAGAGGAGGGAGAGTGCAGCCTTCTGGAGATTATCGGGAATGTCTGCGCGGCGACTGCCTCCCGCGCGCGGCTTCGGGGGATAAATCTTTCCCGCAGCACAGCCGGGCTGCAGCATCCGGATGTCTATGCGGACAAAGACAAGCTGGAGGAGGTCCTGACACATCTTGTTCTCAACGCGGTCAAATATACATTGAGAGGCGGAAGCGTTTCGCTTACGGCCGAGGAGGTGAAGCGGATCTCCAACGACTACGCGGTTTACCGGTTCGCGGTTGAGGACACGGGGATCGGGATCGGCGAGGAATTTCTGCCTTATATTTTTGAACCGTTCGAGAGGGAAAAGAACACGACGTTAAGCGGCGTGCAGGGGACCGGGCTTGGTCTTGCCATCACGAGGAATATTGTCGACCGGATGGGAGGCGTCATAGAAGTCTCCAGCGAGGCGGATCACGGCAGCTGCTTTACCGTCACGTTAAGCCTGCGCCTGAACCATGCGGAGAATCAGAAGGATTACCTGGGAAGCACGATGGAGCGCCTGGAAAGCGGACAGAAGCTTCTGCTTGTGGAGGACAACGAGATCAACCGCGAGATTGAGGTCGAGCTGCTGTGCAGCGCGGGCTTTCAGGTGGATACGGCAGCCGACGGCAGCATAGCGGTGGAAATGGTAAGGGCTTCGCAGCCGGGAGAATATGCGCTGATCCTGATGGATATTCAGATGCCGGTGATGGACGGGCATCAGGCGGCTCAGGCGATACGGAAGATGCAGGATCCGTATCCTGCGGAGATTCCGATCATCGCCCTGTCTGCCAACGCTTTTGACGAGGACCGGAAGCGGTCGATCAAGAGCGGCATGAACGCGCATCTTGCAAAGCCGGTGGATATGGACCGGCTGATTGAACTGATCCGTGAGATATGACACCGCTGAAGGGTAAAAAAGGGAGTTAGAATACATGGGATTTGACGAGCAGATGAAAAGTATATGGGATCAGGTGACCTTGCCGGTTCTTGTTCTGGAACCTTCCGGGGAGGGATTTTCCCCGGTATATCAGAATAAAGCTGCTGACCGTCTCTGCCCGGACGGGGCCCTGCTTCCCGGTATCCTTGAGGAACGGGAAGCAAAGGAAATTTTTGAGGCGGCAGCCTGTCCCGGAGATGAAGACCAGCCGGTTTTCTGTCATATCCGAGACACAGTCTATTCTGCGGTCCTGTTCGGGTGGCAGTCCTTTTCCGTGTGTATGCTGCATAAGGTGGACAGTTATTATCGGGAAACGCAGAAACAGCTGAATGAGGCGGTCATGGCGAGCAGGGCGAAGACGAGCTTCCTCTCCGAGATGTCGCACGATATCAGGACGCCGATGAACGCGATCATAGGCATGACGGACATCGCGCTGATGCAGGAAGAGATTCCCGCGCAGATTCAGTCCTGCCTTTCCAAGATAAAAACGGCTTCCGGCCATATGATGTCGCTGCTGAACGAAGTCCTTGACATGTCGCGGATCGAGAGCGGAAAGATCATGCTCCAGACCTCCGAGGAGGAGATCGCCGATATTCTGCATGAGATTCTCATTGTGGCGCAGCCGCAGGCGGACGCGAAGAAGCAGAATTTTGTGCTGTCTCTTGGGAAGATGGATCAGGAGCGGATCGTGGTGGATCCGGTCCGCCTGAAACAGATCTGTCTCAACCTTCTGTCGAACGCGGTGAAATTTACGCCGGAAGGCGGCTCGGTTTCCATGTTTCTTGAGATAACGGAGGAGCCGGAGAACGCAGACCAGGTTCTGATGCGCCTTAACGTGAAGGATACGGGGATCGGGATGAGCCGGGAGTTTCTGTCGCGCGTGTTCGTTCCGTTTGAGCGGGAGGAAAGCGCGCTTGTCAGCAAGATTCAGGGGACAGGACTTGGCATGGCCATCACAAAAAACCT
>CANRGB010000022.1 GCA_947630005.1 uncultured Lachnospiraceae bacterium | reverse complement strand
CAGTGCTGTTTCACATACACGATTGTGTTGTGAACCCTGCCTCCTTGTGAATTAGTTTTCATGTTTTCCTCCTTTCATCCAAACCTTATTTTTACATTTGCACATCCTTTGTAATCCTTTGTCCTCTGCATTTTTTATGTATTTGTGCACTTTTTCTGCCTTTTCCTATGCGTTGTGACACAAATTTGTGCATCTGTAAAAACTTGGCTTGTATTGTTATGCACTGATCATACCAGAGGCTGAGACATTTGTCAATAGATTTTTTTGTAAATACACCAATTTTTTCTGTTTCCTTTCTACACGTCCGTGTTTTCTCTGCGCTAAATGCAGACGGTATTCCGATTTTAGAGGCCTGATTTTGTCAACTGCAACAAAAAAATCTTCTTTTTTACGTTTTTTACATTTGACACATAGAATTTTATAAGGTATACTGTTTTTAACTGATTTATTAGTAAGTTTTTTAAGTCAGGAGGTTTTTTTATGGCAGGAAGAGTCACCATACAGGATATCGCGGACGCGCTCGGCGTCTCGAGAAACACTGTGTCAAAAGCAATCAACAACACCGGCATCCTCGCGGATGCCACACGTGACAGGATTCTGAAAAAAGCGGTCGAAATGGGATACAAGCAGTTTTCCTATGTTACATTTGCCAACCTCGGAAACAGCGCGAGGCGTCCGGGCACTACCCCGCAGGCCGGGCTGGCGATTTCCACAGCGCCTTCCACGCAGCCGCCGCTGCCGCAGCCGGCCGCCGCGCAGCCGCCGGCCGGAGCCCCGAACACGATCGCGATGTTTACCACCAGCTTTCTGGGAAATTCCCATTTTGCCTCGACAATGCTGGATAAATTCCAGAGTGAACTCACGCTTCTCGGTTATGGTTTCGCCATGTATCGGGTGAGTCAGACGGACCTGCGCCAGCTGACACTGCCGCATTCCTTTAATATAGAAACGACGGCCGGCATCATCTGTTTCGAGATGTTCGACCAGACTTACAGCGACATGCTCTGTGATCTCGGACTTCCGATCCTGTTCGTCGACGCGCCCGCGCCTTTCAACGGGCGCACCCTGAAAGCCGACCGGCTGCTGATGGAAAACCGCTCGAACGTATTTTCTCTGGTGGCGGAAATGGTGCGGAGCGGCAGAAAAAGGATCGGCTACATCGGAGAAAGATTCCACTGCCTCTCATTTTATGAGCGCTACATGGCGTACCGCGAGGCCCTGATCGCGCTGGACATTCCCTGTCAGGAAGAATACTGCCTGACAGAAAACGACCCGTCCCCTTCTCCGATGAAATACCGGGAATATCTGACCGAACATCTGAAGGCCCTGAAAACTCTGCCGGATATGTTTGTCTGCGCGAACGACTTTATCGCGCTTGAGGTTCTGGCTGTTTTGAGAGAGCTGGGCTATTCGGTTCCGAAAGATGTGTATCTGTGCGGCTTCGACGATTCCCCGGAATCGCGGATCGTCACACCGGCGCTCACGACGATTCACATTCACAGCCAGATCATGGGGTTCTCGGCCGTCCAGCTTCTCATATCACGCATCAAGGAGCCGACGCTGAACTTCCGCACCGTCTACACGGAGACGACGCTGATCCGCCGGACCTCGACCAATGACTAAACGTTAGGAGGAACTTCTATGCTTCAGGAAATTTTCAGCCCGGACAACCGGGTCATGATTTTTATCACAAAGATCGTATACAGCGTCTACCTGAACATTCTCTGGTTTATCTGCTGTATCCCGATCGTCACGGCGGGCGCCTCCACCACGGCCCTCTTCTACGTCACTCTGAAGATGGCGAAAAATGAGGAAGGCAGCATCACCGTCCAGTTTTTCAGGGCTTTCCGCCAGAATTTCAAGTACGCGACGAAAGTGTGGCTGATCATGCTCGCGGTCGGCGTCGTTCTCGGCATCGACGGCTACGTCCTTTACCACATGCGCTTTGAGAACGCGCTCTGGACGGTCGTGACAGCCGTCTTCCTTGTGGCGGTCGCCGCCTACCTGATCATCGCGATGTACATATTCCCGCTGATGGCGCGCTTTGACAACACCGTGCGCCGCACGTTTTTAAATTCCATCATACTCGGCATGCGTTTCCTCTACTGCACCGCCCTGATGGCCCTGATCTACTTCGTGATGGCCGTGATCGTCATCAATATCTTCACGCCGGCGATCGTATTCGGAGAAGGACTGTGCGCGTTCTTCTGCTCATACCTGCTCACGAGGATCCTGGAGATGCTCGCGCCGAAAAATGAGGAGGACGAAGCATCGGAGGAAAATCCGGATACGGAAGAAATACCGGAGGGAATGTCAGAAGAGATGCCGGAGGAAAATTCTGATGCAAAAGAGCTGACCGGCAAAATCTGAAAGGAGCAGAAGCAGCGATGAAAATCTATCTGAACGATCCTTTTAAAAGGAATCCGGAATCGCACCGCAGCCTCGAGTCTCTGACGGAACGGGAGAAATGGGACAGCCTGAGCACCTCAAAGCGCGTGCAGTATATCTGGGATTACTATAAGCTCCCGATCGTTATCGCGTGTGTCATCCTGTATGCCATCGGTTATATGGTCTACCGCCATGTGACTCACAAAGACGTCGTTCTGTACGCCGCTCTCACAAATGTCAATATAGGAGAAACGCTCGAGGAACAGCTCACGAACGGATTTCTGGAAAAGCAGGAGATCGACGCCTCCAAAAATATGCTCTCGCTTTCTTCCGGCTGGTATCTGACCGACGATCCTGCAAGCGCGTATCACGAATATACGTACGCGACGCGGATGAAAGTGCTCGCCTCGATCAGCAGCGAACAGCTGGATGTCGTGCTCATGAACCAGGAGGCGTTCGACGCGTTCGCGCAGAACGGGTATCTGTGCAATATCGACGAGACGCTTCAGGATGCGGATCCCGCCCTGCACGAAAAGCTCAGCCCGTATTTTGTGGAGAATGTGGAAATCATTGAAGACAACGCGGAAGATCTGATCTACGATTCCACAGAGGAGTACGTCGCCGAGACGACCGAGTATCCGATGGGAATTGATCTGAACGAGGCCGGCATGATAAAAGACGCCGGTTTTGAAGACGCGGTATATTTTGGAATCATCGGAAACACGCCGCGCATGGAAACCGCGGTTGAATATCTGGATTACCTGTTTTCCTGATGCTTCGGGTCACCGATCACCCTGTATAAAAACTTTCGCCGCCCGGCTGTGCCGGACGGCGTTTTTGCACAGGATTGTATTTTATTCTGAACTGTCCGTTCTGTTCGGACAGATCCCGTTTCGTCACATTCGTCCGTCCTTACTCGGACAGATCCCATTTCGTCACATTCATCCGGACCTTTCCGACCGCGTAGAAAGAAATTCCGTCCGCCTCCTGTGTCGTATAAGTCGTGGCCGTCATGACCTTCGCCCCGTCGTTGACAAACACTTCCACGCTGAAGCGGTCAAGAATCATCCGCAGTTTGATCACGCCTTTCTCCGAGGCCACCTCGCAGCGGCGCTGGTGAATGATCGCCCGGCGGGAACCGGAGAACTTGCGGTCCACCTTCAGCACGGACTCGTGCGGACGATAGCTGATCGACGTCTGGTACTGCTCGTTCTGCGCGAAGCGCACCGCAAACTTCTGATAAACGTGCTCTTCATCGCCCGGGAAGATCTCAATCTCCATATCCACCCGTCTGCCTTTGATTCCGTCCAGCGAAATGATCCCTGTAAACTCCACATCCTCATAGCTCACCTTGTCATGGCGGAGCGCTTCAAGCTCGCGGAGCGGCTTCTGGTACAGGCGGCCGTTTTTAATGGAAATCTCTCTCGGAAGACTCATCTGGCCGAACCAGCCTTCTTTCATCCGCTGGTGCATATTGCAGGTATCCCAGTTCTGCATCCAGCCGATCATCACACGTCTGCCGTCCGGGGTCAGGATCGTCTGCGGCGCGTAAAAATCAATGCCGTAATCGATCGCCTGATTCTTTTCCTCGGTAAACGTCTCCGTCTCCTCGTCGTATGTACCGATCAGACAGAGCGTGCCGTTGCCGTTGTGATATTCAAACCCCTGCGGAAGCATGTCCTGCGGACTTGTGAACAGAACCTGTTTTCCGTCAAGCGGGAAGAAATCCGGACACTCCCACATCTTGCCGAAGCGGTTTTTATTCTCGGCCAGGACCTTTTCAAACTTCCAGTGAAAACCGTCCTCGCTGCTGTACAGAAGAATCTGGCCGCTTCCGTCCGCCGGGCGGCTGCCGACCACACAGCGGTAGGTTCCGTCAGCCTTCCTCCACGGTTTCGGGTCACGGAAATCATATCTGCTGCTGCCCTCCGGCAGGTCCTTCTCATCAAGCACCGGATTGCCCTCATACTTCTCATAGTCCACACCGTCGCCGACCGCAATACACTGCGTCTGGATTTCGCGGCTTCCGCCCTCCGGCTGCGGCATATTCAGGACTCCGGTATACATCAAAAGCTGTCTTCCGTCCGGAAGTTCGATTGCGTTCCCGCTGAAACATCCGTCCCTGTCGTACGGAGAATCCGGCGCCAGAACCGCCGGAAGATACTCCCAGTGCAGCAGATCCCTGCTCACCGCGTGTCCCCAGTGCATCGGTCCCCAGTATGTCGCGTACGGATAATACTGGTAAAACATGTGATACTGTCCTTTATAGTACGAAAACCCGTTCGGGTCATTCAGCCAGCCGACACGAGTAGACAGATGAAACGCCGGTCTTTGTTCTGCCGCAATCATCTTTTCAGTCGCTTCTTCGTATTTTCTGGCCTCACGCAAAGTCTGGCTGTTCATATCCTACCTCCTGTAAAATTATGTTTTGTGAAATTTCCGTCCCACATCTTAGACTAACATAGCATGTTCTTGTGCATTTGTCAATCAATTTCCACAGTTTGGAAACGTATCTTTTACAAATGTAACTATAAAAAACAGGCCCGATTATCAGAACCGCCCTCTCCTTTCTCCGGTTTGCGGAATCGAAAACACCTCCGGCAGACGGACTCCCGCGTCCTTTCCGAAGGTGTTTCTATTCTGAATATCCATGATGCCAGGGTTGTGGGGTGCGAAGCACGGAACAATCCGTCCGGCATCTTTCGACTCCAGCATCATTCACGCCTGCCTGACCTGATCTCTGCCGCGGCAGACCTTAAAATCCCGCCGTTCTCACAGTCCGAGGAGCTCCTCGGTCAGCGTCACCGCATCCCTGATGCAGTCCGGACAGGAATGCAGCATCTTTCCTGTCTCCACGCCCTTGATCTCTCTGCAGATGATAGCCCCGGCCTTTTCCTGGAACCTGTCCGTCAGCTCTTTGGAAATCCTGCAGGAAGCGGCCTTGGAATCGGGAGCCTCCAGATTGGCGGTGCTGTTCTTCAGGCCGATCACCATGGCCGCGCCTGACAGCGCGCCGCATACGCCCTTCATGCCGCCTAAGCCGCTTCCAAGCGCCTCCGCCGCCTTAAATACCGTCACATAATCCACATCCATGTCCTTCGCAAATGCACAAGCCGTGCACTGGCAGCAGTTATATCCTCTGCTGCGCAGATCAAGCGCCAGTTCCTGTCTCGTCATCGTTTTGTTCCTCTCTTTCTTTTTTTATCCGGATATCCGCAGAAATCTCATCGGAGTGACCCGATCTTTACGACTTCTGCAGAATCAGGTTCAGCCATTTTTCGTCCGCCCTGTCGGGACGCGCATCCGGTGTGATCCACTGCTCCCGCAGGCTCAGTCTTTCCGTCTGCCGGAGCAGTTCCGCGAAAGAATCCTCCGTCAGATCCGTAAAATACCGACCGTTCCGTTCTCCCTCAAATGTTCCGTATTTAAAGGAGGCATATAAAACGCCTCCCGGCTTCAGAGCGGCCTCCGTCTTTCTCAGAACGTCCGCCAGAGCAGAACGGGGCAGATGCAGAAGGGAGGAACAGGCCCAGATCCCGTCATACCTCTCCCGCTCGTCCAGCTCCTCAAAAAGCATCCGCCGCACGGGAATCCCGGTATAACGGCGCGCGTAACGGCACATCTCCTCCGAACCGTCGGCGGCCTCCGCCCGGTACCCCCGCTCCAGGAAATACTTTGTGTCCCGCCCGGACCCGCAGCCGAGATCCAGGATCAGCGACGCCGGCGCAAGCCAGGACAAGAACCGCTCCTGCGTATCATGAAAGTCAATCGACACCGTGTCTGTTATAAAGCGGCCCGCGTTTTTATTGTAATAATCGATGCTGCTCATCCATGCTCTCCTCTTTTCATCCGAAGCGCCGCACCAGGTTTTCACTGCAGATACCGTCCGGTCAGACTGCTCTTCTCCTTCCGGATCTCCTCCGGAGTGCCGCGGGCGACGATCCTCCCGCCGTATATGCCGCCGCCCGGCCCCATGTCGATCACATAATCGGCATTTCTGATCACATCAAGATCATGCTCGATCACAACAACCGTGGCCCCGCTCGCAATCAGCCTGCGGAATACCCGCAGCAGCGTCTCCACATCGAGCGGATGCAGACCGATCGTCGGCTCGTCAAAAACAAAAACCGCGTCCGACTGTCCTTTTCCCATCTCGCCGGCAAGCTTCAGCCTCTGCGCCTCTCCGCCGGAAAGGCTCGGCGTCTCCTCCCCCAGAGTCAGATATCCAAGGCCCAGATCCCGCAGCACCTGAAGCTTCCTCGCGACGCCGGGAAGATCCCCACAGGCATCAGACGCCTCGTCAACGCTCATGGCCATAAGCTCCGGCAGCGTGTTCGGCCGGCCGCCCTTTTTCGGGACGCGGCGGATCAGTCCGGCCTCCTTCCCATAGCGGGAACCGCCGCAGGCCGGACAGGGGATATCCACGTCCGGCAGGAACTGCACATCCAGGCTGATCGTCCCCGTACCGTCGCAGACCGGACAGCGGAGTTTCCCCGTGTTGTAGGAAAAATCCCCCGCTTTGCAGCCCCGCGCCTTTGCCTCCGGGGATTTGCCGAAGACCTTGCGGAGTTCGTCGTGCACATCCGCGTAAGTCGCCACCGTGGAGCGTATGTTGATGCCGATCGGGGCCGCGTCGATCAGCTTCACCTGATGAATTCCCTCCGCCGAGATCCCTTTCACATGAGACGGAAGCCTTTTCTTCCCGATAACCGCTTCCAGCGCCGGAATCAGGCTTTCCAGAACGAGCGTCGTCTTCCCGGAACCCGACACGCCGGTCACCACGGTCAGCCTTCCTCTCGGAAAATCCGCCTCAAGCGGCCGTACCGTGTGAATCTGATCCGTGGACAGATGAATCGTCCCGAACGCGAACATCTCTCCGGGAAGAACCGGATCCCGCAGCTTTATCTCCCGCTTTCCGGAGAGGAATCCTCCGATCTTCGACGCCGGGTCTGCTTTCACCTTCTCCAGCGGCCCCTGCGCGAGAATCGTTCCGCCGTCCGCCCCGGCTCCCGGTCCCAGCTCAATCAGGTAATCCGCCTGCGAAAGCACGTTTGTGTCGTGATCGACCAGGACAATGCTGTTGCCGTCCGCCAGAAGATCCTGCATCACGCCGATCAGGCCCTCCAGATTGGAAGGATGCAGACCGATCGATGGTTCATCCAGCACATAGAGGACGCCCGTCGTGCGGTTGCGCACGGCTCTCGCGAGCTGCATCCTCTGCCGCTCCCCGGTCGAGAGCGTCGACGCGGCGCGGTCCAGCGTCAGATAGGACAGTCCGAGATCCGTCAGCCGTTTTGCCGCGTCCAGAAACGACGCGCAGATGCTCTCCGCCATCGGCCGCATTTCCTCAGGCAGGGAGTCCGGCACGCCCCTTACCCACTCCGTAAGCTCCGCGAGCGTCATCTGACAGGCCGCGGCCAGCGAGATCCCGCGAAGAAGCGGCGCGCGCGCCGCCTCGCTGAGCCGTGTCCCCATACAGTCCGGACAGACGCCCTGGCGCAGGAATTTCTCCACACGCTTCATACCCTTTTCGTCCTTTACCTTGGAGAGCGCGTTTTCCACTGTGTAAACCGCATTATAATAGGTAAAGTCCAGATCGCCCGACGTGCCGCTGTTCTTGTTCTGATACAAAATATGTTTTTTCACCGCAGGTCCATGAAACACAATATCCCGCTCCTGCTCCGTCAGCTCCCGGAACGGAACATCCGTCCGAACTCCCATCTCGCGGGCAATATCTTTCATCAGGGACCACATCAGCGTCTGCCACGGAGCGACCGCTCCCTCGTCGATCGTAAGAGACTCGTCCGGCACCAGCGTCGTTTCGTCCACGGTGCTGACGATTCCGGTCCCGTCGCACCGCCTGCAGGCCCCCTGGCTGTTGAACGCCAGTTCCTCGGCTGCCGGCGCGAAAAAATGTACTCCGCAGACGGGGCATACCAGATCCAGTCCCGCCGCCACGCGAAGAGACGGTCCGGCATAATGTCCGTTCGGACAGCGGTGCTCTGCGAGGCGCGAATACATCAGCCGCAGACTGTTCAGCAGCTCCGTGCCCGTCCCGAACGTGCTGCGGATCCCCGGCACTCCCGGCCTCTGGCGCAGCGCCAGCGCCGCCGGCACGTAAAGCACCTCATCCACCTGGGCCTTCTCCGCCTGCGTCATCCGCCGTCTCGTGTAAGTCGAAAGAGATTCCAGATATCTCCTCGAACCCTCCGCGTACAGAATCCCCAGCGCGAGCGAGGATTTGCCGGAACCGGAGACACCGGCAATGCCGACAATTCGGTTCAGCGGGATATCCACATCGATATTCTTCAGATTGTGCACCCGCCCGCCGCGGATTCTGACCGCGCACGGAACGGCGCCGCGCTCAGACAGACGCGCCGTCCTGCTGCCCGGAAGCGCTTTCTGTCCGTTTTCCATCGTTTCCTTCTGCGTCATTATTTTCCGCCTTTCCGATCCGCTCCCTGCGGCCGCTCTGCTGCACATGTTCCGTCAGTTCTTTTACGGTATCCGAATGTATCACCGAATCATACAGGCTTTCATTTCCCAGACGAATCAGCTTCAAAAGCACCTGAAACACAAGCTTCTTCTGCCTGCGGTCCGCCGGCGAGTGAACAAGATTCCGGAAACCGTTCTGCACCAGCTTCTCCGGAAGCTCCGTCGTCCTGACCGCTCCCGTTCCCTCAAGGATTCCGAAAAGAGCATCGATAAATTCCCGCCGCTCCCCGACCGACATGCCGTCAATCCAGGCTCTTAACGCCTTGTCGGCAATAAAACTCGATTCGTTTCTCTTATCCGTATAAACAAATTTATTTCCCAGAACCTGCCAGAACAGGGCGTCGTGCTGCAGAAGCCCCGCCCCCTGGCTTTTCACAACGCGGTACTCATTCCCATGCTCCAGAAGCATGCCGACGATGGACGACTCCGGCACGATCGTGACGATCCGCTCCCGAATCCGGTCATAGCGCTTTGTATCCCGCATGTCGAAGCAAAAGCCCGGTCCGTCAAAATTATAGACGGAGGTGATGTCCTTCATCCTCTCCTCCGACGCGAACAGCGCCGCGTACACTGCCAGATTTCCGCCCTTGGAATGTCCGCAGAGCAGCGCCCGCCGCCCGTCCGCCGTATCCTCCAGATACCGCAGGCCGGTCTCCTGAGCCGGGACCGTATCCGAGACCGCAAGGCAGCAGTCCTCCTTCCAGCCCGCGATCGAATCATCCGTTCCGCGGTACGCGATCACCCGGACCTCTCCGTCTCCGTCCTCGAGGATAAACGACGCGGCGGCGAACTGAATGTCCTCCCCGGCATCCGCCGCCCGCGACAAGCCCGAATATTCCGGACAAGTTCCGTCCGCTGTCCCCGGAGCGCTCTCCCGCTCCGTCTGCGCAGAGTCTTTAAAATCTCCTCCGCATCGTTTAACAGAATGTGGGACATCCTCCCGCTCCGCGCGCGCAGGGTCTTTAAAATCTCCTCCGCATCGTTTAACAGAATGTGGGGTCCTCTCCCGCTCCGCGCGCGCAGGGTCTTCTCCGCTCTGTCTGCGCAGGAAATCGCAGACCCGCACAGACGCAAACCGCTCCGTACGGCTGACACAGCGCAGAAGCCAGCCCGAAGTTACAGCCGGATCGATCGTCGTCGCCGGATTGATCTTTCGGAAAGGTCCCCGCACACGCTCATGGAGAGCGGCCAGTTCGGCAAGAGTCATCCCGTCAAAACTTTCATCCAAAAAATCCTCAAAGCGGTAATAGATCAGCCACGCGAAGATCAGCGCGTCCACCTCGTTCGGCCCCGACGCCGCAAAAGTCAGATCCCCGCGCCAGTCCAGATAATCCAGTATATTCATAACTTCCTCCCGTATCCACGTGATCGAAAAATCTCCGGTCCGCTCCCGCCGCGCAGACAGCAGGGCGGATTTTTTGTTTGCGTTTTTTCGTCGTTCTGTTTTCCGTCATTTCGTTTTTCTGTCGTTCTGTTTTTCGTCACTCTGTTTTTCTGCCGCTTTGCTCTCCGCCGTTCTGTTTTTCGTTACTCTATCCCTGTAATCTCCGTATAAACCATTCCATTCCTGCCGCGCTCCGACCGCATCAGAGAGATACGATTTACTTCCATCTCCCCGGCCGGAACATCCGGGACAGGGATGCTCTGTCCATTCCGGTACGCCGCCTTCCGTATCAGTGTAATATGCGGAGAAAAGCGCTTTTTGTCAAAAGGAATCCCCTTTTCAGAAAGCGACCGTCTCAGCCGCCGCACAAACGCCGCAAGCTCCCCGTTTTCCGCGATTCCGGCCCAGAACAGATTCCCATAATTTCCCACGCCCTCCAGGCGGAGCGAAAAAGGATGAAACGCCGCCTGCTCCATCGCGTCAAGCACCTCGTCCGGATTTCCGTACTCCCCGATGAACGCCAAAGTCAGGTGCAGATTCTCCTGCCGCGTATAATTGCCGGTCACTCCCCGGGCCTTCATATCCTCCTGCAGATCCGTCAGGGCATCCAGAATGCTCTGATCAAACCGCAGAGCAATAAAAAGTCTCATAAGCTGGTCTCCTTTTATCCTGTTGATTCCTGATTTTTAGCGGCTGCTTATTTTACAGCAGTACTCTTTGAAAAACAATTTTTTCTGCTCGCTTTTCTTCCTGGGCTTCAGACTCAATCTTCTACCTCCCAGTTTACAATCCTCCGCAAATACGGATCCGCTCCATATCTCCCCTCCAGATACTGCTTACTGTAAGTCTCATCATTACGCGGTCTTTTACCATTTTCCTTTCTAAAATCCGCCAGGGAATATAAAACAGACTCATTATATCCATTAATTGCAGAAAACCATATCTCATCTCTGCGAAACACTTTGCTGCTCATAGTTGTCATATCATGAGACGTAAATAACATCTGGGCTCCATTTGTATTAACCTTAGGATCTGTAAATAACTCAATCACTCTCTGCAGCAAAGCCGGATGAAGTTTTGCATCCAGTTCGTCCAGCACCAGGAATTTCCCTTTATCAATACCGGAGAGTATAACAGGAAGAAAACTGAATATTTTCCGTGTCCCACTGGACTCTTCAAAAAACTTCAGTTCCCTGTATGTTTCATTCTCCAGTCTATGTTTTGTATAAATTTCCCGGATACCTCCATCCTCCTCATATTCAATCCGCATGTCCACAATATCAATTCCCATACTTTGAATTACACTAAGAATTCTTTTTTTATCACGTTCGATGGATTTAACAAAGATCGTACGATCCCTGGCCGGAACGTCAAAATTAAGAGTTTGTATATTAAAGAAAAAGCGAAGTGCATTATCAATAATTTCAATATTTTTAAACATCCCTATATACGAAAGCAAAGGCAGACTTTCATTCATATTTTCTACATCCACTTTCCCCAGTTCGTCACACAGATACACACTCTCTTCTTCTCTTTCAAATACAGCGTCAGCATTCCCATCCTTGTTTTCAATATACAGATTTTCCTCGACGATAGAATCCTTTACTATTTTTAACTCATACCGATATTTGTCCTCATTGATTTGAAATAAAATACTGTATTCCGTAGGCTGCTTTTCCCCTTCATCGTCCCATTTATAAAATAGTTCTTCATCATCTGCCTGAAAAAAGTTTTTTTCCAGCTCTTCCGGCGAAATATCTGTCAGCAGTCTGTTTTTTTTCTTCATAAACGTCAATTGAACAAGCGGGGAGAGCACAATGTTCTGAAGCGACCATATCGCCCTGAGAACATTACTTTTACCTCCGCCATTAGGACCATAGATCACGCATACCGGCAGCAGCTTTTCTTTTCCCGGACATAATAAGGTTTCTTTAAATTCATTAACAGAGCTGGCAATAAAACTGATCGTCGACTCACTTTTATATGATTTAAAATTTCTGAAAGAAAATTCGCATATCATAGAATACCTCCGTGAGACTTTTTCTCACATAAATTTATATCACAAATATCCGGAGCATTCAAGGAAAATAAATCAGGAACCATTTTGCAGTCCTGGCAGTTAATGTTTCAGCCTGATCTGAACGTAGCCACCCCTTTACTTTATAATAGAATATAAAAACTATAGTTCATGCGTCACTACCCCGAAAACCGCAGCGCATCCCTTATCTTTATCATCCGCTCCCCCACATACGCGAAAAATTCCTGGTAAGCGCCGCAGAACCTGTTCTCCCGCGCGCGCTCTCTCATATAGTAATCGTTTTTGCAGCCGCCCCGGCACAGTCCGTACCAGGCGCATGTCCGGCATTTTTCCGGCTTGTACGGTTCCGTGAGAAATTGCGCCATCTTTTTGCTTTTCGCGAGCTCCATAAATGACATTTCCCGGATATTCCCCAGATACCAGTCACGTGACACAAAAAAGTCGCACGGATAGACGCTTCCGTCGTTTTCAACCGCAAAATATCCGCCGCACTGTCCCATGGCGGCGCAGGAAGACGCGTATCCGCCCAGCAGCAGCTTTATGTAGTCATCCAGATGACGCACACTGACATAAACGCCGTTCTGCCAGTCCCGATACCACAGGTCAAAGACTGCTTTCAAAAAATAAGCGTATGAATCCGGCGTTAGCTGCCACTCGGCCGCCTGATCCGGCGCAGAATCCGCAAGGGGAATACACGGGATAAACTGCAGATATCCGGCTCCCATCCCTTTCATATACCGGTAAACCTGCTGCGGCTTTCCTGCGGCCTGTTCCGTCACAACGCACAGCAGGTTTGTCTCCGCCCGATGTTCCCGCAGCAGCTTCCAGGCGCGTTCCACGCGCGAGGCCGTACCCGTGCCGCCGCGGTCAGGCCGGTTGGCGTCGTGGATCCGCGGCGTCCCGTCAAAGGACAGGCCGACCAGAAAGCGGTTTTTTGCGAGAAATTCCGCCCACTCTTCGTCGATCAGAAGGCCGTTTGTCTGCAGGGAATAGAAGACTTTCGTCCTGCTTCTTTTTTTCTCCCGGACAAGCGCCGCAAACCTGCGAAAATATGGGAGGCCCGCCAGCGTGGGTTCGCCTCCCTGAAAAGTAATCTGCAGCGAGGTTTTTGCCTCCGCGCACGCTCTTTCGATCAGCAGCTCTGTCGTCTCCTCCGACATGACCTGCATGTCCAGTTCCTTATAGCGCTTTGTCTCATCGCGGTAAAAACAGTACCGGCAGGCCATGTTGCAAAGACCGGAGGCCGGTTTTACCAGCAGACTCAGATTATCCATTCGGCCGTTTCCCCTCTGTTTTTTCAATCCAGCGGAACAGTTTTTCCTTCAGTTCCCGCTTTATGTCCTCATATTCTTTTTCCTCAATCAGGTTATGGAGCTCCCACGGATCTTTGCGCAGATCGTAGAGATAATCGTCCTCATAATAATCCGCCGACGCCCGCGCACCTCCGTTTACGCCCGGCGCGTACACCGCATACTTGTAGTCCGGCGTGCGGATCACGCGCCCCACGCGGCTCTCCGAAATCTGTGCGTAAATTTCATTGGGCCGGTCCGGATTTTTGTGCGCCGCCACATCGAGCAGATTCTCGCCGATCATCTGATCCCCGACATCCACGCCCGCGAGCGCCAGAATCGTCTTCGGCAGGCTTTCCGTGCTGACCAGTTCCTCCACCGTTCCTCCTCCCCGGTACGGTCCTCCGGCGATCACCAGCGGCACGCGCAGACAGCTGTCGTGGCCGGAGCGCTTGTAATCGTCAGCGCCGTTCAAGTGACTGTCCCGGTTCCGCGTCCGGAAATGCGAACCATGATCGGAGAAGAAAAAGATCACCGTATTCTCGTAAAGGCCTTCCGCTTTCAGCCTGTCGATCAGCCGACCCAGATTCCTGTCCAGGCTGGCGCACGCGCCGAGATAATCGGGATATTCCTCCCGCGCGTCGCCTCCCAGCGCTTCCAGATCCGGCGGAAGCACAAAGTCTTTATACGTTTCCTTCGAGCCTTCCGGCCCCTCATAGTGTTTGTGATCATTCTGGTGATGCGGCTCGATCTGCGACACCGTCATGAAGAACGGTCTGCTCTTATCCCTCCGGTCAAAAAACTCCAGGGCGAAATCTGTGATGCAGTCCGCCCGGTATCCCTTAAAATCAAGTCTCCGGTTATTCTCATCAAAGATATAGCCGCCGCAGCCGTGGGATGTAAACTCCAGCACATCCGCGGCGCGCCAGAAACCGTTATAGCCGCCGCGGTATTCCAGGGGAACCGGCGTGACTGTGTGATCGATGACCGGCGGCTGATCCAGCGCTCCGTCGCTTGCCAGATGCCATTTACCGATATAGGCCGTCTCATATCCGGCTTCCTCCATATAATCCGCCAGCGTCTTTACGCCATGCGGAAGCATAATGTTGTTGCGGAAGCATCCGGTGTCCGTCGCGTATTTTCCCGTCTGAAGGATCGCCCGGTAAGGCCCGCAGACGGGCTGCGGCGAATATGCCTGCGAAAACGCCGTACCTTCCCAGGCAAGGCGGTCCAGATTCGGCGTGATGTCAAGCGGCTGTCCGAAACAGCCGCAGGTGTCCGCGCGCTGCTGATCTGTAAAATACAAAAGGATGTTCCAGGCCATAAGTTAATCCTCCTCTATATCATACCACCGGATCTCGCCGGGCTCCAGAGTCAGAGGGAAAGATCCTCTGTCGGTAAACACCGTCGTCTGCTGAGATTCGTAACTGTTGTTCACCACACAGAAGCGGCCGCTGTCCGGATAGACGTTGAGCTCCGCAGCGGCGGAGGAGGAAAACCATTTCTCCAGTTCTCCTTCCCCGTGGCTGCTCCAGAGAACCGCCCGGTGCAGAAGACGGCTGTTGTCAAAGGAGTACGGCAGCCCGGACAGGTAAACCGCCCTGCCTTTTCCGAAATCATGGACGGCCATCTGCACTTCTCTGTCCCGCTGGACAAGAACCGTCGTGCCAGAAAGCGCGTAGATGTTCTTTTTGCCTTCTCCGAAATCCACGGAACCGCCGGCGTCCGCCAGGATAAAGTGTTCCGGGTGTTCTTCCCAGTTATATTTGTCGTAGTTGAGCGTAAAACCGGTCTCCTTCTCCACTCCCAGAACGCCAGCCAGCTGGAGATACCGGCCCTGATACTGGTGTCCCGAGGGTTCACCCACGCCGATGAAGCCGCCGCCGTTCCAGATAAAACGCTTAACAGCGCTGGAAACGCGGGGATCCTCCCAGAGAACGCCGCCGGTGTGGGCCGTATCCCCGTCGCCGATATTCAGCAGCACATCGATGCCGTCCAGCACAGAGGGATCAGACAGAAGATCATCGAAGCTCAGAAACTTCACGTCGTAAGGCGCGCCGGACAGAATTTCGATCACCCCGGCATAGGAGTAATTCTGTTTCTGATACAGGGCGTGATGAACCATATGGCAGCCCCAGGAGCGGGAGCGTCCCCAGCAGTTCAGCACCGCGACCCGCCGGACGCACCACGGTTTCTTTCTTTGAATATTATCATAAAGTTCCCGGAACTCGTCACACACAGACTCCACATAGTCAATGAAATCCGGGAACTGACAGGCCAGCTTCAGATAGCCGCCGTAGCCGATCCGGTCCACGGGCCTGCGCAGGATCGCCCGGCGGGCCGTCAGCCAGTTCTCCTTTGCCTCCCGCACGGGATCTCCCCCGGGATGGAACGTGTCCGGGAAGAAGTAAGGCAGAAACCGTCCTTCCGTATAGTTTACGCCAGGGATGTCGGAGATAAGCCGGAGGGTGGAGCCGTTTCCCACGCTGCCTACGACCGCGTCCAGGCCTATGGAAGCAAATTCGTCCATATACGGCTCCGTGCCGATCCAGTGATCTCCCAAAAACATCATGGCCTCCTTCCCCATCTCGTGCGTGATGTCCGCCAGCTCCCTGGCAAGGGCGGCCACTTCCCGGCGCTGGAAAGCCAGAAAATCCTTATATTCCCTGGACGGGACGCGGTACTGATTGTTGTAGTATCCCTGGTCGATGATGTACTCCGGACGGAAGGGATATCCGGCTTCCCGCTCGAAGCGCTCCAGAATATACGGACTCACGGAGGCGGAGTATCCGTACCAGTCCACGTATTTCTCCCGTTTAAGTTCGTCAAAAACAAGCGTAAACTGATGGAAAAAAGTAGTATAGCGGATCACATCCACATACGGGTGCTCCCGGATAAAACGGCGCAGCCGCTCCAGAGAAAAAGCGTGAGTCTTCGGCTGACGTACGTCAAAAGTGATCTGATGCTCAAAGTCTTTCCAGTCATTGGTGACGGCATTGTACATATGCACCGGATCCCAGATGAGATAGGCGAGAAAGCTGACCGTGTAATCGTGAAACGGCTCCGGATTTTTGATAACCACACAGCCGCCCGCACCGTCATAGCGCCAGGCGTCCGGGTCCAGCGGCCGGCCGGCCGTGCGGTCTATCACCTCCCACCAGCGGCGGATATCGTCCCGGTCGTTCACCGTCATCAGTTCCGGGCTCACTCCCTGCATAAGAGAAATGGAAAGAGGTTCCTCCCCCGCTGCGGTATGAAAACCGGTCATGATATAGCACTGCTGCACCTCATCGGGATTGGCCTTCGCCCAGTCGTTGTCCTTCCGGGTGGTATAGTAAGTAGCGTAAATTCTGGCGTCCATATTCTTTAACTGTTCCGGAAAATCGGTGCCGTCGCAGTCCCGGACGGCGTCCGCGCCCCATCGGCGCAGGATCTCCAGCGTTTCCGGAACCACATCCCGGTCGGTAGGGATCGTCACGCGGCCTCTTGTCTTTTTCATAGGTAACCTCCTCGTCATTGGTCAGTTGCTGGTCACAAAAACTATCTGCCGCTGCTGTGTTCCGCTTCGGATCCGCACTTTGTCCCGGTCGGTTCCGGACAAGCGCCGCCGGCACACAGCGCCGCCGGACACAGGCAGGCACAAACGGCTCGCTGCCTGCGGGAATAAAACACGAGTCAGCCCTTCACACCGCCGGCCGTAACGCCGGAGATGATCCGCCGGGACATGACCAGATAAAGCAGAAATGTGGGCAGAAAGACGATAATCACCGCCGCGAACAGACCGCCGTAGTTTCCGCTGTACTTCATGGAGTTGACGATCTGCAGAAGACCTACGCCCACAGGAGTCATCTCCTTGCTGCTGGTAAAGATCAGCGCCATGAAGAACTCGTTCCAGACGGAAAGGAAATTAAAGATCGTGACCGTGATGATGGCCGGCTGAACGAGCGGCAGCATAATGATCCAGAAGGCCTTTCCGGCGGAACAGCCGTCTATGGCCGCGGCCTCCTCATAATCGTGGCTCAGGGAGGCAAAAAAGTCAAGCATGTAGATCGCCGTATAGGGCACCCGCATAAAGATATACAGCGCGATCAGAAGAATCCGGCCCCGGATTCCCCATCTGACCGCCAGGGTGTACAGCGGCATGATGATCATGATCGCGGGCACGCTCATGGCAATGACCAGAGCGACGCGGATGAGCCGGCTCCCCGTAAAATGCCACCGGCTGAGCACATAGGCCGACGGAGCGGCGATCAGCAGAACTCCCGCGCAGGAGACCACGGAATAAAGAAGCGAGTTTCCGAAAAACACGGATACATTCTGCGTTGTCCAGGCGGTGATATAGTTTTCCCAGTGAAAGCCGGACTCAAAATTCAGAACCTTTCCGGTCAGAATCTCCTTGGTGGAGGAAAGGCTCGCCCCTACGATCCAGCTGAGCATGATCACCATGACAGCCACATAAAGCAGAACCACCACATAGCCGGGAAGCATCCTGAGTTCGCGCTTCCAGTTGAATCTGCGTTTTGTCTTCTCCATTGCTCACCCTCCTCTCAGTACTCCAGGTCGCTGCTGCGAAGCAGCCGCTCCGTGACCAGATACACGGCGATGATGATCAGCGTCAGCACCACGCCCACGGCGGCGCCTGCGCCGGCGTCGCGGTTCACCACACCCTTGCCTCCGAACACAGTGTCATACAGGTACACCACCGGAACAATGGTCGCCCCCTCCGTCTGTACAGGAGAGAAAAGTTTCGACCAGAGATAAAACGTGGCGGCATTGATCGTCCAGAATGTGATCGTGGTCTTGATGATCCCCTTCAGAAGAGGAAGCGTGATCCGAAAGAACTGTCTGCTCTTCGAGGCGCCGTCGATGGTGGCGGACTCGTAAAGTTCCGCGGGGATGCCTTCGATGCCGCTGATATAGATCAGCATATAATAGCCGATGCTGCCGTAAATATAGGCGGCGATCATGGCCCAGAGCTTTGCGTCCGTCCCCAGCCAGCGTATTTTATCAAAGCCAAGCAGCGTCACAAGCTGGTTGAGCAGACCGTAGTCATAATTGAATATATACTGAACCCACATGGTGGCCAGGGCCACGGCGGACACCACGTTGGGCAGATAGATCGCCGCGCGGAAAAATCCCTGAAAGCGGATGCCGCTGGTCAGGATCACTGCCATCAGCATGGCCAGGGACAGGGTGATCACGCCTCCCACAATCCAGATCGCCAGAAAATTCTTCAGGGATGTGATAAAACCGGCATTGTGGAAAATCTTTATATAATTATCCATGCCGTTGAAGCTCCATTTGTCCAGACCGGCCGTGAGATCCTCCACGCGGAAAAAACTCATGACCATCGTCCTGAGGACCGGATAGACATACATCAGGAGCAGACAGATCACCGTGGGCGCGGTAAACAGAAAGATCAGGGTTTTGTTTTTCTTCATTCAGGCATCAACTCTCCTTCCGGTAGTAAAAACAGGCGGCACCGAAATGCCGCCTGTCTCAGTCAGAAGTCAGCAGTCCCTCTGCAGGCAGCGGGATACGCGGCCTGCGCAGCAGATCCGCGCTCCGTCTCATCATTATCAGTGCCCGCGGGAATCAATAAAGCGCATCCATGGCGGCGCAGAAAGCGGCGCCGTCTTCGTACTTGCCTTCAAACAGCTCCGTGAACAGAGTCTTCATGGAGTCCCAGGCAGGATGCGTGTTCAGAGAACCGCACCAGGTCATCGGCTTGTCAGCCGCCTTCAGGGTCTCAACCGTGCCGTTCAGAGCGGCGGGAGCGGTGTTGTTCGGGTCAGCAGGGATCTGAGCCGCGGTATCGGCCATCTTCTGATCCCACTCGCCGGTGACCAGGAACATGATGAAGTCGAACGCTTCCTGCGGATGCTCGCTATAGGAAGCAATGGCCAGGGAGTTAGCGCCGGCATAAGCCGCCGTCGGTTCCGCTCCGCCGTCAACAGACGGATAGTTGAACAGGCCCCAGTCAATCTCCTCGCCCACCGCGGCGTTGACCTCGGCGGTCACATAGTTGGCGCAGACGACCATGGCTGCCTCGCCAAGACCGACCTTGGTCTGGCTGGAAGGATACTCGTCGGGAGCGCCGTCAGCCAGATAACCCGCGTTTACCAGATCGATGATGTCCTGCGCGGCCTGCACAGCCTGTACATTGTCCGCCCAGCCGCCGTTGTCGCGAAGTTCGGCAATGCCGTCCTCGCCCAGATAGCGGACCAGATGATAGTAGAAGGAGAAGTTGGTGTACGCGCTGTCCTGCGCGATGGGAGCGATACCCGCGTCCTTCAGCTTCGCGCAGACATCCAGGAACTCCGCCCAGGTCGCGGGCTCCGCCTCGATCCCGGCCGTCTCAAAAGCAGCTTTGTTGTAGAACACGCCGCCCACCTGCGGCTGCTCGGTGATACTGTTCAGATACCCTGCCCAGGCAATTGCCTGATTGTTGAAGCAGTCATAGCCTTCATACCCTGCTGCCTCGGCCATCTCGGTCAGATCGTACGTCCACTCGGCATAGACCTGTCCGATCCGGTTGTAGTCGTCCTCAAAGATATCGATCGCGTCCTCGGAATCAAGAGAGGCGGTCAGCAGGGTGTTGATATCGCGGCCCTTCCACTCGATGTTCACGTGAACGCCGGTCTCCTGCTCGAAAGCCTCCGCGGCCTCGGCAATGACAGCGGCCTGGGGTTCACCCTCATTCCACATGGACCAGAAATTAATCTCCACATCGTCAGCGGCGAGCGCGGAGCTTCCCATGGCAGTCAGTGAAAATACCATGGCCAGTACAAGAAACATACTCATTAATCGTTTCATTCGCTTACCTCCTTATTTTTGTAAAATATATTGATCCAGTTTCTTTATTCCATAAAATTATTATACACTTTTACCACTTCAAAACAACAGGATTCTTGCTTTAATTTTTAGTTTTTTTGCTTTTTATAGTATTTTTAGGCAAAAGATCCCCCATTTTTCCGCGTAAAATTGGTAAAAAAGAATAATCGCATCTTTTTCTTGCGGGAAACGTCCCCGAATTTTATAATAAGGTGTCAGGATCAAAAGATGCCAAACGGATTGTTCCGGCATTATAAAGAAAGAAGGTGACAGTCATGAGCACAAAACAGTATATTCTCCGCCGAAGCGCCGCCTCTCCGAAGACAGAGCAGGCCTGGCTTCTCTATATCACACAGACACAGTACAGCGAGGAATGGGATTCCTCCCCGCACACCCATGACTGCACGGAGTTTTTTCTCGTCACCGGCGGGCGCGGTTCGTTTCATGTGGGCAGTGCGGTCCTCCCCGTGACGGCGGATGATTTCATCATCGTCAACGGCGGTGTGCCCCACACGGAGACCAGCAGCCTCAGGGACCCCATGAAGTATGTGGTACTGGGCGTGGAAGGACTTGAAACACAGAGCGGCCCCGGCGGCTACGCGGTCCTCCATCATTTTTCCGAACAGCGGCATGCCGCGGCCTGCATGCGGATGCTGCTGCAGGAGGCGGAAGCCGCGCAGCCCGGATACGAGGCCGTATGCCACAATCTCCTGCAGGTTCTGCTCCTTCTCCTTCTGCGGCGGGAAACGGTCATGCTCCGCCCTGTCGTTCCCGGACCGAAATCCAGCCGGGAATGCAGCCTTGTGCGGCGGTACATCGACAGCCACTTCAAGGAAAACCTCACCCTGGATCAGCTGGCCGCCATGGCCAACCTGAGCAAATATTATCTGGCCCACGCTTTTCAGAAGGAATACGGTCTCTCTCCCATCCGCTACCTGACCCGGCGCCGGATCGAGGAAAGCCGCTTTCTTCTGGCGGAGACGGATCACAGCCTGACTCATATCGCCAGAGTGCTGGGCTTCTCCTCCCTGAGCTATTTCTCGCAGTCCTTCCGCCGGATCGAGGGCGTCAGCCCGAAAGAATACCGTCAGCGCAGCCGCGGCAAAACGAAAGGAGACGGCGGCGCTCCCGTCTGAGCAGATTTCTTCCCGGCCGCCGCCGCGCAAAAAAGGACATTCTCCAAAATTTCTTCTGGAAAATGTCCTCTGATTCTTCCGGTCTTTTTACGCCCCGCGTCACCGGATATCTTTTCCGGTATAACGCCAGTATGCCGCCAGGACGCAGGCACAGGCGGTCAGCACGCCGATCGCGGCAAGCCCGGCGTCCAGTTTTCCGTCAGCCAGGATGTCAGCTCCATCACAGTATCCGAACGGCGTGATATATTTCAGAAATCCCACGTGTTTCGTCATATTGGCAATCAGATTCAAAAAGTACATGACCGCCGCAAGTCCCATCCCGATTCCGGCGCCGCCGCGGCGCAGGAACGCGGATATTCCGAAGCAGATACAGGCAAACTCCAGCTGAAGCAGGTAATAGGCCCCGTGCAGCAGCAGAATCTCCTTCCGGGGGATATCTTCCCCGATCAGTCTGACTGACAGCAGAGAAAGGCCGAGGATTATAAAATTCATCACAGTGATCTGTATCAGCACTGCCGCCAGCTTTTCGGTGACGACGCGCGCTCTTGACACGGGATGCGTCAGCAGAAATTCCGCCGTCCTGTCCTTCTCTTCCTTGGCGAGCGCGGAAACACCGGCAAAAGAAGCGAAAAACGCGCCGCCAAGTCCAAGAATGTTTCCGCACTCAACGGCGTAGAACCCCATCAGCGTCCCAAAGTTCAGACGGTCCATTCCGAACGCCGCGGTAAAGCTGCCCATCGACGCGAACAGCCTGCTCATCACATCCATATCCTCCTGCATCTCAGGATATATGAATATACAGATCACAAGCAAAAAGGCAACAGCGGCCGTCCAGATCACAAAAGCGGTTCTGCCCTGCCGTAGTTCGTGATTCATGATGGTCATTTCTCGTCGCCCTCCTTCTCGTAATAGTGCAGAAAGACCTCCTCCAGATCAGGCTCAGTGATGGAGATGTCACTGATATTTCCTTCTGCCAGCACCGAAAGCAGTGTTTTCATGTCTCCGCTGTACAGAAAATCAAGACCTTCCGGCGATACGCGCAGATCTTTCACGCCCGCAAGAGCGCCGCAGCCGGCAGAGCCGCGGATGCTGACGCGCCTGGCCCCGCTCCGGGAAAGTTCTTCCACGCTGCCGGCCGCGATGATCCTGCCTTCGCGGATAATGGCGGCGTGGTCACAGTTATGCTGGATCTCCGACAGAATATGACTGGAAAGGAAGATCGTCGCTCCCTTCTCATTGCGTTCCCGGAGTATCTCGAAAAACGCTCTCTGCATCAGCGGGTCAAGGCCGCTTGTGGGCTCGTCAAGGATGAGAAGATCCGGCTCATGCTGCAGAGCGCAGACGATGGCGGTTTTCTTCCGGCCGCCGAAGGAAAGCTCGTCTGTTTTTGCGGCCATATCCAGCCGCAGACGCTCGCACAGCCGGCCGACCGTTTCCCCGCAGCGGCGTCTCCGCAGACCGGCGGACAGCTTCAGTACATCCCGCACCCGCATATTGGGGTAAAAGGATACCTCCGACGGCAGATAGCCCACTCTCTCCAGAATCCGTTCCCGTTCTTTCGCGATATCCAGTCCGAATATCCGCGCCCTGCCGCCGGACGGCCGGATCAGCCCCAGCAGCGTGCGGATCGTGGTGGACTTGCCTGCCCCGTTGGGGCCGATGAAGCCGAAGAAATCCCCCTGCCGGACGGTCAGGTCGATATGCTCGATCCCACGCGTCCTGCCATAATATTTTGTCAGAGCCTCTGTTCTGACAGCCTCCATGGACCTCACTCCTTTCTCAGATAGATACTCTTCCAAAACCCGATAAGCGCGGTAAAGTCCTTTTCCATCTGCTTCATGTCCACATCCCCGCGCTGCACCATCTCCCACAGATACCCCTCCGACGCCCAGTACATCTCCCGATACATCATAGGAATATCCAGTCCCGGAATGAACTGCGCAGGGTCGAGATTCATGCGTGTTTTGTCCGCCTTGAGATTGAAATATCTGTGATAGCTCTCCTGAATGGCGGCGCTGATCCCCGCATCCTTCTCGTAGAACGCCTTGATCGTAAAGTTCGCCATGTCCGGATACTGACGGATAATCTCCATCTTTGCCCGCATTCCCTGCTCTATGCTCTCAAAAAGATCCTCCTGCCCGTAGCATCCGTACTCTGTCAGAAACGCAATGGTCATCTCGGCACATTTATCCCAGAGAAAGAGATACAGTTCCTTTTTATTCTGAAAATAGTGGAAGAGCAGGGACTTGCTGATTCCCGCTTCCGCCGCGATCTCACTCATCGGACTGTTCTTATAGGAATTCTGAGAAAACACACGGTAACCCGCGTTGATAATCGCCTGCTGCTTTTCCTGCGGCAGAGAAAAGAATTTCCTGTTCATGCTTCACCTCCGCTGACCGATCGGTCAAACAAATTGTATATCCGTTGACCGTTTTTGAGAAGACCCCCGGGGAGAAATTCTGACACAGGATTTTATCCATCCTCATATTTTAAAGCCGAACTGCCATCCCCTCTCTTGCGAATCCGCAGTCCGGGTAAGAATCTGTCATGTTTTTTTCCGCTTCTTTCAATATATCATCCGTATGCCACGGATCATGATGGACGACCAGAAGCTTCTTCGCGCGGCATAATCTTCCAAGCTTCGCGGCAGCGTCCCACGAGCTGTGTCCGAAATGGGGCCGTTCCCGGAACTCCTCTTCGCTGTACTGTCCGTCGCACAGCAGCAGATCGCAGTCCTTCGCGAAAGCGGCCAGTCCGGGCAAAGTTTCCCCGTCGATGACCGTATCGCTCATATAGACCACGCGCCTCCCGTTCCCCGTCAGCCGGAACAGACTGACGCCTCCGGGATGGCTGCCTTCCATCACATCTACCGCCACATCTCCCAGGCGGAAACAATCCTGTACTGTATGGTATACCGTCTCCACAGGCATCTGTTCCGGCGTCACCGGCCAGAGCGGCGGAGAAACCAACCGCGCGACCTGGCCTTTGCAGTCAAGTCCGCCCCTTTGCACCGCGTAAATATCAAGCCGGCCGCCGCCCCGCGCCAGATACGGACACATCGGAAGCCCGATGATGTGATCTGCATGACAATGGCTAAGAAGCAGACGGATGCGCGGAAGATGCAGCAGCTCTCCCGGCAGACTGCGGATCCCGGTGCCGGCATCCAGCAGGACAGCCTCCCCAGCCAGGCACAGCAGAACGCACATCGTTGAGCCGCCGTAATAAAGATACTCTCCGCCGCTTACGGGGACGGAACCCCTTGTGCCAAGAATCAGGACGAAATCATCCTGAAGACAAAACTGTGTCATGATTTTTCCTCCCTGCAAAACAGGCTGCCCGCGGATAGCTGACAAATGCCTTACGTCTGAAATATCCATTTTATATTAAATTTTCTGAACTCTGTTCTATTCTGAAAGTTTTGCATTCACAAACTGTTCTATGCCATCCAGAAAAAACTGCGCATTCTGTATTTGCTGTTCTGCTTCCTCTTTAGATATCACATAGTAATCATCATAATCAGAATCACTTCTGACATCAAATGCTTCTGTCAATATCTTGGAATACTCCTTTTCAAATATCCCCGGCTTTACATAGTTTTTTTGAAAATACCCCATCACACCAGAGTGCTTTGAAAAGTCTACTCCTTCCAATGCTAATACGCTTCTGATACTATGAAAAATTGCATAATAAGACCGGTTTACCGCACTGCAATAGTCTTTTGTCTAAATCAAAACTCCTGCTGATTCCAAACATTGTTTTGCTTTCCCTAAACGGTAACAACATAAATCCTTTCTTCTTTCATCCATAGACCGTTATCCCCTCCTTTACAATATTCTTGTAAAATGGAAGAATATCCATATTTTCATCAAAATGTTTTTTATCACGCAAGAGAATAGACAAAAATACTCCCTGCTCTAAAGATATGTCACTGGACATTTCCGCAGTTACGCGCCGCAATTTTTTTATTTCTTCCGCAGTACAATTCAACACAATCATAATATCTATATCGGATTCCTCTGTCTGATCACCACGGGCATAGGAGCCATAAAGGATAATCTTATTCAATTTATCTCCATAAAGTTTACCGGAGGCATGACTCACTTTTCTCAATACTGCCTCCAGTTCAGATCTCGTACACATTATTATCCTTACCCTCCTTTCTGAAATAGTACAGTCCTTCTTTCACTCATTCGTTATTCACCAGCGGTCTCATGTCAAAGCAGTCTTAAAAGCTGTACAAACTTATGTGGTTCGTCTTTACAGGATCTGATTTGTCTGGTATCAAACTGGGAAAAACGATTGTCCTTGTTCTGGATAATCAAACATTCTCCTGAATCCCGTTAATCAGCGTACTGCTTATAGTTATCCACCTGCTTCATAATCTCATCGTAGGCGTCGTCGATTGTTCTCGGCGGATAGCCATGCTTTTTCAGAAGCTTTGCGACATCCGCATACAACTCATCCTTAACATCCTGCCGGTTCGTCCAGTCGGTGTACTTTGATTTGTTGCCCACAAGTTTATGGATTTCTTTCGCAAGGAAGATGTATGTATCCTCAGTCAGTTGATCCTTAAACCTATATTTTTCGGCCACAGCGATGAGAATGTCATAAAAGGCTTTTTCCTCATAGGTGATGTCCATTTCCTCA
Source organism: uncultured Lachnospiraceae bacterium (assembly GCA_947630005.1). Lineage (GTDB taxonomy): Bacteria > Bacillota > Clostridia > Lachnospirales > Lachnospiraceae > Choladousia. Next base: position 5,020 of record CANRGB010000022.1, on the reverse strand, counting down.
AACGACTGCTTTTCTTTCTTCAGATCAGAAAAGATTTTCTCAAGCTCCTCGCTGAGATTATCCACAACATCTTCAATAATATCTTCAACGTCACTGATGGTGTTCCGGGAATTATAGCGATCAATGACATTCTTCAGCTTCTTGGAGAATTCTATGGCTTTCAGGCGGTTTGTTTTTCCAAACTCCTTTATTGCCCGTTTCAATAGCTTTACCAATGCTTGATACTTCGTATTCGGATATGGAATCCGTTTCAGTTTCTCAATGAACTCGTCGCTGAAAAGCATCTGGATATCATCCGTCGGCTGCTCGTCTAAGTTGAACGACTTTCCACTATAGGTAGAACTAATCGCTCTCTCGACCAGTTCTGCCACATGCCGGTTCATCAAAGTCGCATCCGGCGTATCACCAGAAGTCATCTTGAAAATCACAGAGCGAACACACAGAAAATAATGCAGCTGCTCCACCTCATGATCTGTTATCTGATCGTGGCCAATACAGACGTCAAATGCTTTTTTGCATCGGAGTGTAAAACCCATAAAATTATCTTTTCTAGCCTTATCCGCAAGGATATATTCGACACCTTTCTGAATTATGGTCAAGCGCTCCAGCGGTGTAATCATTTCTGTAAAGAATGCGCTGTAATCGTAACCGTGCATCAGCTCAATGATGCGATCCAAGAAGTCTTTGAAAACCACAAGAGAAGTATCAACACCATTTATGGGTGTAATATCGCCGTTGTAGAGCTTCATAGCAGTCAGAATTGCGCCTTCAAGGCCAATATAGTCGACGATGAGACCTTCCTTTTTCCCTTTGAATACACGGTTGACACGAGAAATGGTCTGAATCAGGTTGTGCGTCTCAACTGGTTTATCCAAATACATGGTGTCCATAGAAGGAACGTCAAATCCAGTGATCCACATATCAACTACGATTGCGATTTTCAGGTTCGACTTATTATCCTTAAATGCTCGTGCGTAGGCTTTGCGGGTCTTCGAGTCGCCAATAACAGCCGTCATCTCAGCAGGGTCTTTTTTACCGTTGGTACAAACGAGCATGACCTTCTCGATTTCGATAGAATCTCTGTCGATGGCAGTGCCTTCGTACTCCGGAGCACACTTACGCTTAACAGACCACTCTGGCCGCAGGGTTTTGATTTTATTATAGACGGTCCACGCTATTTCACGGTCATAGCAGACGAACATGGCCTTACCATTAACCGTGGCGTGCTCTTCACAGCGTTTTTCGTAATGCCAGATGAAATGGCGAACTACGATATTAAGACGATCCGAATTACCAAGAATGATCTTCAGGTTGGTCATGTCCTTCTTGGACTTCTCGATCTGATATTCATTTGCCCCGGCTTCTGCCTGTAAGCGATAGTACTCATCACAAGCCTGTGCCATTTTCTCATCAAGTTGAACTTCACGAGGACCGGGCAGACGTGCAATTCCGACCGTCGAACCATCATCCAAAGACTGCTTCATCGTGTATTGAATGACGACCTTGCCAAATACCCTCAGTGTTGCGTCAACCGGCGTTCCAGTAAAGCCTACATAGGTAGCATTCGGGAAGGAATCTCTCAGGTACTTTGCGAAGCCGTATGTTTTCTTTGCATCGCTCTTTGAGATAACGTATTTTGCTTCCGTATTTGTCTGGGTACGGTGAGCCTCATCGGAAATGCAGATAATGTTATTTCTCCAACTGAGAAGGCTGATGTCTTCCGAAAACTTCTGGATCGTCATTAGGTAAATACCGCCGCTCTCAATATCAGCCAACTTTTCAAGCAGTTTCTTTCTGTTTGCAATACTTACAGAGTTCTCGTCAACGAGGTACTCTTTTGCGTTTTCAAAGTCATCCGAGAGCTGTTCATCCAGATCATTTCGGTCAGTCAGCAGGATGATGGTCGGTTTATGTAGTTCCAAAGACATTGTGAGTCTCTTGGCAAGGAACAGCATCGTATAGGATTTGCCGCAACCAGTCGCTCCCCAATAGGTACCGCCTTTGCCGCTGCCGGTACCGTACTCTTTGAGGATGTTGGCATACATTTTCTCTGCGCCATAGTACTGGTAGTACTTGGGCAGGATCAAAAGATTGCTGTCACTGTGGTCCGGGAAGCAGACGTAGTTATGAAGAATATTCAAGACCGTCTTGTGTGCAAACAAGCCGCTGATGAGGACGTAAATTGAATCGATGCCGTCGGCGTTGTTGTAATCCTCCCCGTTTGTCGAGTTCCATTTGAAGTAGAACTCATAGCTGCTAAACAAAGAGCCATACCGGGTGTTGGCCCCATCACTGATTACATTGATAAAGTCGAACTTCATTAAAGACGGTATGTCCTGAGCATAGCGAATGTGGGTCTGGTCGTAGGCGTCAGCAATCGAAACTGTCTCATCAGCCGGATTCTTCAATTCAAACACCGACACAGGGATACCGTTAATGAACAGGACTATATCCGGACGGCGATTGTGATATTCTTCAAACTCGAACTGGTTGACGGCCTTAAAGATATTGATCATCCCGGCGTCCGGGCCGAACTCAAAGAAGTCGATGAACTGATCCGTACCATCATCCCGATGAAGAACATACCCACGGGAAAGCAGCTTATACGTCTCTTTCATGGATCTGTACAAGGACTGGTTCGAGTAACTGGTTATATAGGAAATCAGGGTGTACAGTTCATCATCTGAAAAGTATCCGTACTTCCGGTTCAGATAATCCTGAAAATCTGCCTGAAGGATTACATCATCTTTTTGACGATGAATGTCATATCCGCACTCATATTCCCAACCACAGCTTTCAAGCAGCTCAAGGACGGCCAGTTCGTAGTCGTTTTCATAATATTTAAAATTTGACATATTACCGACCTCCTTCTTCGATTGAGCCTCTTACCAAAACAGGGCAAATTCTGTTTTGCATATTTGATAGTCGCTCAACTATCTGCATCCTGCTTTTAGTTGATTTGAAGATGTTGACAATATCCTTTTGTATATCGACGGCTGGGACTGGAATCTCAAACCGTCCTAAGTCTTCAAGAGCAAGCACTTCACGTGCGCTTCCCCACGAATTGAAACGAGCATATCTATCAAAATCCGCGCCTCGCATAAACATAAACATATATTCTGGTATTATCTCATTGCTCTTAATTCTGAAAGAAACATAGGATGACGAAACGATATATGTCTCTGTACTATCGTTTAGAGCAATAGAAACTTTGTCTCCGTTTCTGGATGTAACCGTAACATAGCAAAAATCATTAGGGCGGATTATCTTATACGGCCGCAATGACACACCCTGCATATTCGCTTTTGTGTTAATAAACTTCTTTTCGATTGAAATACCTCGCACGTCATCAATGCTGTATTTCAAATCCTCATTCCGGCTGTCGGTAGGTTCGATAAACTCTGAAATGGCTCTTTTTCCTGTAGTTTTGATAAGCCACTTCATGTAGGAGTCGCAGGTAATTTGCGCCTGCTCTATGCCACGTGACATTGCATCAAGGTTTTCCTGCATCCCACGATAAATATCCATATACTTCCTTTGTATTTGGATATCAGGTATTTCAATCTCAACATCACAAAACACATTCCACTCCATTCCATCTCGAATTGATGAATCTGTATGGAACCAGAAGTATCGATCCCGCTCCTCCGACTTTAGAAGGATAAAGAAGTATTCCTTCAAAATGATCGCTTCGTCTGTAATTTTAAAAACTGTATAGGCCGGACTGACAATTTTTCTTTTACCAGAGTGGTTCAGCGCAATGGGGAGAACAACATCTCGACCTACATGCATTAGGTTGCATGCAAAATAGTTTGGAGGAACCACTTTATACTTGCTGGTATCAGCACCGACTTGTTTTGATGGTTCAAAGAACTCCTTGTCCCTATTTACCCCAGAAACATCATTAACGGTCAGGTTAGGAATTCCACAAGCTTCGCTATACAATTCAACGAAAGAGCCAATTTTAACCTTATTCAATCCCATAGCCGATCCCCTCAAATGCCGCACGCAGGATACCTTGCGAATGATATTCCTCGGCCATAATAGATTTCATTTCAGTTTGAATGCGATCCATCTCAGATCGGAAGTCTATGCTAAGATCACGATCTACAAATTCAATATACTTTGAAGGAACAAGACTCCAGTCCTTACTTCTAATTTCGTTCATCGTAGCCGAATAGCAGAACTCAGGAATATCGTGGTAGAGTGTTCTCCATTCGGGGGATTGCCAGGCGAACAGTGTGGAAGCAATCTTGCGTTTGTCCTCTTCAGTCAGAAGCACATATCCATCATCGTTAGCTTTTCCGTCCCCCAGCGTTCTCGCATCAATGAACAGAATTTCGTTTTCACGATCACGAAGAACAACTTCTTTATCATCTCGTTTTACCCGCTTGCTCTTCTTGTGATTGCCAACGATCCATAGCGTAACGGAAATGTCTGTTGCATAGAACATTTCTCGTGGCAGCACGATGATGGCTTCGACCTTGTGATTCTCAATAAGTTGTTTCCGGATCTTATATTCTTCAGAATCCGCACCAAGAGCACCATTGGCAAGAAGGAAAGCAGCAGTGCCGTTGTAGGACAGGCGAGCCAACATGTGAAGAATCCAAGCATAATTTGCATTGCTGACTGGTGGCACCTCGTATCCGTCCCAACGGCGATCATTCCTAAGCTCGTTTTCAGTTCGCCAGTTTTTGAGATTGAATGGAGGATTGGCGAGAATGAAATCTGCACGGAGGTTGGGGTGCTTGTCCGCAGTAAACGTGGAAGCATCCATATCACCCAAGTCGCAATTTAGCCCACGAATCGCAAGGTTCATTCTGGCCAGCTTATATGTCTTGTCATTCGACTCCTGACCATAAATGGTGATATCCTTCTTGTTTCCTTTATGCCGCTTGATAAACTCTGCACTCTGAACGAACATGCCACCAGAACCACAACAGGGATCAATCGTAGTAGCGTCTTTGATACAAAGCCCATCTGTGACTTTCACGGAAGAAGGGCATAAAAAGGCTTGAAA
>CANRGB010000021.1 GCA_947630005.1 uncultured Lachnospiraceae bacterium | reverse complement strand
TAATGATTAAAGTCTGCATGGAAAGAATAAATGAGATAAAGAAAGGAGAAGAAGATGATCTTAGTAAATACTGATTATATCAGCGGCAAAGAACTTGAAATGCTGACCATTGTTAAAGGCAGCACGATCCAGACCAAAAACATTGGAAAAGATATTACACAGGGCTTCAAGAATCTGGTAGGCGGCGAATTAAAAGCATACAATGAGATGATGAACGATGCAAGAGCGCTCGCGACCAAGAGGATGGTCGAGGAAGCCGAGACTCTGGGAGCGGATGCCATAGTAAATATCCGCTATGCGTCATCCTCCGTAATGCAGGGCGCCGCAGAGGTTATCGTATACGGAACTGCTGTTAAATTTATCGATGAATAACAAATTTTAGGAAACCCAAAAACTGTATGTATGGTTTGACATCTGCGTATGGTAATCATTCATGCTGTATTATTAAGGAGCCGGCAGATCTTTGCGGAGACCTGCCGGCATTCCTCATTCTTTTTTCAGCAACAGGTTTTATGCAAAGGAAATACCGAAAAGGAACAAATCCGTTCAGGAAAGGAGTTTTGAGCGTATGAGCGTTGGTAAATTTATGAAACAGGCGGCAGAGAGGGACTACAGCAGAGAATGGCAGAATCCTGGCACTTTTCCCTGGATATTCCAGAGACCCAAGGATCCCATTACCGGCAGGCCTTACAGTGTCCGCGAGAATTATATCCGCTGCGTAAAAGGTGAGAAGCCTTACTGGATGCCTGCGTATTTCTATGAGTCAAATATCATATGGCCTGACGCCGATGATTGAGATGGGTATCGATATGTGGACGCCTCAGAGCGGTATCAATGAGCCGGATTATCTGTATGAGACATACGGTGATCAGATGACTTTCTGCTTTAACGTGGATATCGCTCCCAATGAGACGGAAGCGGAGATTCGCAAAAAAATGAGAGACTTTGTGGATCATTTCGGAGTAAAAGGGCGCTGCATGCCCTGGATCATGACCGACATGAGCAATCCTGCTCAGGAAATAGCTGCAAGGGATGAGCTGTATAATTACTCTTTGGAGTACTACAATAAACTGTATAACCGCAGCTGACCCTGCGCGGAGGATAGGAGGCATCATGAATTTAAGAGAAAATGCCATGGCGATTCTGGAGCGCAGACAGCCTGACTATTACCTACTGTCCGGCAGGACGTTTTTTCCCCGGTATTCCTAACGGTGTATGCTTCCGCGAGTGGAATAATTCCATAGTTATGGACGAGCTGGAGAAATATGGACGCATTTACGCGCAGGAGCATCCAGTAGCGTAGCGCAAGAGCAGGGGGAAAAAGCTCCTCCTGCTCAATTTCTCACACAAGATGGAATGTAGCCGTCAGATATTTTCTGATGGCCCCGACTTCTTATACGAGATGGAATACAGCCGCCGCAATGCAGACAGCAGCAATCAAAAATGATATAACAACCCTTGAAACTGAGAAATGATACAATTTCTCCGGATTTTGTGTATCATAACGTACAGTGACGACGGATCCGACCTGTGACGCCATTGACACCTGTATCCGGTTTTGGGACTGATATGTTTTTCCATTCACTTTATAGGAAACAGCCGCCCATTTTGCATTGCGGAATTTCGTCCTCTCCGGAAGCGTTGTTCTTACAGAAGTAATCGTACCAGTCGTCTTTGCTGTCAGATTCTTTTTCAAAAGAAACTGGATGCCGTTTGCCAGCCCAAAGCACAGCGCCATTCCGGCAATGATAAAAAGAAAGATAGTATCTCTGTCCATAAATCCGCCTTTCCTTTATGCCAGATCCGCTTTGGCATAAATCTTCATAGACAAAAACTCCGATACCGCTAAAAATGCAGTTCCGGTCAGAACAATACCGCCGCTGATCAAATATGGAGAAATCCTGGAGAAGATATTCAGCTTAAAACCTTCCATTCTCAAAAGCAGCGGCAAAATGACAGGAGAGGCCATAATAACTGCCATAAAGACGATTTTTGTTTTTTCATATCCGAATTTGTACTGTACAGGCAGATACAGGCTGACAAAAACAGCCGTTACAAGAAACATCAGTGCAAACAGCGTTATGTCTGCCGTTCCCAATCCGGGAATAACCAGAGTCTCGATTCCAAAAACAATACAGCAGGTCACATAAACGGTCATGCAGAAAAGGTACTTCGACAAGACGACTGCGTTCCGTGAGAACGGTGCGGCGCACAGCAGTGCTGCGGCTTTGGGAAACTGATATTCTTTCAGAGATACGTACTGCAGCAGCATGAAAACGGCAAAGATAACAGAGAGAATAAATCCTAAAACTCCTGTAAACTCCGGCGTCCGCCACCGCATGACCGGCGGAATAAGAATGATAAAGAAAAGCATGATCAGCACGTACTTCTTAACGATCAGAAAATCTTTTTTCAGTAAAGCAAATACCATCATTTCACACCTCCGATATTTCCAAGCATAATATCTTCAATTGTTGGACGCTCCGTGATCACGTCCGGGATATATGAACGCACTTCTGATATCTGCTTTGTGATTCCTGTAAATCCAAATTCTGTTTCTGATATAGTCAGAAACAGTTTGCGGATATCTGTTGTTAAAGCACGGCTGTCACCTTTTGCAATCCGATATGTGTCAAGCAGAGTATCTTTTTCCTCCTGAAAGACGATACGCCCGTTGTCAATCATAATGAGCATGTCCGCCGCCTTATCAAGGTCAGAAGTAATATGCGTGGAAAAGAAAACGCCTTTTCCACCGTTCTTCATATACTCGATCAGAGTTTTTAAAAGCTGGCCTCGGACCAGAGGGTCAAGTCCGCTCGTCGGCTCGTCCATAATCAAAAGTTCCGCATTATGAGAAAGAGCTAAAGCAAGGGCATATTTCATTCGCATACCTTTGGAGAGCGTACTGATTTTTTGTTTCGGGTCAAGTGAAAACAGATCCAGATATCTCTTAAAATCCTGCTCAGACCATGACGTGTATGCGGACGAAATGATGCTTTTCATTTCCGCCAGGGTAAGTTCTTCATAAAAGCATCCGTCATCCAGGACAATACCGATGCGATTTTTGATCTGCCTTTCATGCTTGTCAAAGTCAAGGCCAAAAAACTGAATATTGCCGGATAGTCTGCCTGTCAGACCTAAAATTGTACGCAGTGTTGTTGTCTTGCCTGCCCCATTGACGCCAATGAAACCCGTAATGCACCCCTCTGGCAATGAGAAGGTTACATCTTTTAAAGAAAAATCACCATACGACTTGTTTAAGCCGCTGACTGTAAGAATATCGTTCATTTTAATCCTCCTCGTAAAGAATATCCATCATGGCGTTAAGTTCCTCTTTGCTGATTTTTAATGATTTTGCCGTCTTTATCATATCCAGCATTTTCTGTTCCACAAGGCGGCGTTTGGAATCGCGGAGCAGTTCGAGATTGCCCGCAGATACAAACGTTCCGATTCCTACCTGACTTACGATAAATCCCTCCTGCTCCAGTTCCTCATATACCCGCCGGATAGTCAGAACGCTGACCTTCAGATTTTCAGCAAAAGCGCGGATCGAGGGAAGCGCGTCCCCCTCAACCAGTTCCTCTTTTAATATGGCGTCCTTGATCTGCTCTTTAATCTGTTGGTACAGGGGAGCATCAGAAGTATTTGAGATCAGTATTTTCACAAAGCTTCTTTCTCCTTTCTTTTAGTGTGATGTATTAACATACACATTATAATCAATAAGCACATCATTGTCAATACGGTTTTTAAATTTCGGGAACCAGACACTTTTGTCCACAATGAACAGCGAAGTATTCCGCGGAGATGAGGTATGGTTTGTAGCAAATATGTAGCTGATCCGTACCTTATCAGGATCATAAACTGAGGGAAGATTGATGCCTGAAAAAGCGGGGATGGAGGCGTGGAAGAAAAAGAGAAAATAAAAATGCCTATCCTGTCTGCACCACAGGATAGGCTGTGTCCTTAAGGACATTGTCGCGATTGGGAGCATCCACATTGGAGTGGGTGCTTTCCTTTTCTAATAGAACTATAGCATACTTTTTACATATATTCAACAAAAATTTTTATAACAGGGCAAAAATGCAGCGCCTGCCGCTTTATTTTGTAGTTCGGGCGCTCCAGATAGCGGTAGGTATAGGGGATTCCCTGGAAAGAGAAGTAACAAATAGAGTGAGAGGTTGAAATTATATTTAAATCTTCTTTTTGCCCGATTATAAATCGTTATAACTTTTTATAATGAACATTGAACAGTCAGGATCCAGATGATAAAGGAAAAAAACGCCTCGTACTCGATTTTTCATACGAGATTGAATATATCGTTTATGGTTCAAAAAGGATTCGCACAGCGAAAAAGTACTGACGCATTTGTGTAATTTTGTGTATTTTTTCTTGACCTTTGTGTAATTTTGTGTATAATATTCTCATAAGGGGGCAGAAGATGAATCCTAGGAATATGGCGATTAAGGAATTAAATAATAGCGGATATCAGTTCAAACGCAGCGGCGGAAAGCATGACATATACTATAATTCGGAAACAAAATGCGCAATCCCGCTGAAACGCGGCCACTTCGATGAAGATGATCTCCGCTACATACTTAAAGAGATCAAACAAAGTGGAAGGATGTAAATTCTTGCTGTTGATAAAGGAGGATAATACTATGAAATATATTTATACTGCAATATTCATCCCAAATGAGGACGGAACAAAATATTACTGCCGTGTACCTGATCTTCCCGGGTGCATTACCACTGGTGACAATATCGATGATGCGATCGAAATGATCACCGATGCTGCAAGCAGCTGGCTTGTAGTAGCGGAGGATGAGGAGAACGATATCCCTGCTGCAACTCCGCAATATGACCTGTCCATTCCGGAAAACGCGATCTGTTCCATTATCCGCATTGACACACTGGCATATCGGGCAGCTACTGACACAAGAGCGGTTCGGAAGAATGTTTCCCTCCCTGCATGGATGGCCGCTCTTGCAGAAAAGCGTGGAGTGAACTGCTCCCAGGTCCTTCAAGACGGCCTGATGCGGATGCTCAATCCAGGGCAGGTACAGTGACCCATTAGTGTCTTTTGATTTGTTTAAGAACAAAAAATCAGTTTTGGCGGTAAAACAATAGATAAAAACAGCATCGCAGGACGAGCGCAGGAAAAGTATGACAGAGGAGAAAGGATGGAGACAGGTATGGAGAATAGGACGGAATTTGGTTCTGCAAGGATGGAAATGTATGAGAGCACCGATACTGCATATATAAAAGAGTTTCAGGTACCGTTTAATGAGGCGGAGCGGGGGGATGCCGAAGCGCAGTATAATCTGGGTGTGTGTTATGAAAATGGAACAGGAGTTAAAAAGGATGCCGCAGAAGCCGTGAAATGGTACCGGAAGGCGGCGGAGCAGGGATTTGCCGCAGCGCAGTATAATCTGGGCGTGTGTTATGAGAATGGAACAGGAGTTAAAGAGGATGCCGCAGAAGCCGTGAAATGGTACCGGAAGGCGGCGGAGCAGGGATATGCCGATGCGCAGTATAACCTGGGTGTATGTTATCATAATGGAACAGGAGTGAAAGAGGATGCCGCAGAAGCCGTGAAATGGTTCTGGAAGGCGGTGGAGCAGGGGGTTGCCGAAGCGCAGACCAATCTGGGCGCGTGTTATTACAGCGGAACAGGAGTTGAAAAGAATGTCGCAGAAGCCGTGAAATGGTTCCGGAAAGCGGCGGAGCAAGGGAATGCCGATGCGCAGTATAATCTGGGTGTGTGTTATCACAATGGAACAGGAGTTGAAAAGGATGTCGCAGAAGCCGTGAAATGGTACCGGAAGGCGGCGGAGCAGGGATTTGCCGCAGCACAGACTAATCTTGGCGTGTGTTATAGGAATGGAACAGGCGTTGAAAAGGATGCCGGGGAAGCCGTGAAATGGTATCGGAAGGCATTTTCAAGGATTATCCGTAAATTTATCAGATGAGATGATGCACAAGTCTGCTGGCAGCAATGCTTTCATATCCTCCGGCACATCCGCCCGGAAATCAAGTCTCTCCTGCGTAATCGGATGAACAAAGGCCAGACGGCAGGAGTGCAGCGCCTGCCGTCTTATTCTGCAGTCCGGGCGTTCCAGATATTCCGGATAGTAGAGGAAATCTCCGAGCAGAGGGTGTCCGATATGCTTCATATGAACGCGGATCTGATGGGTTCTTCCGGTTTCAAGACGCACAAGAGCCGCAGAGATACTGCCGTCGCAGAAGATTCTTTTATAGTGAGTGACCGCACGTTCCCCATTTTCATAATCCACCTGCCGCATAATCGCGGAATTACAGACCCGTGCAATCGGCGCGTCGATTGTGCCTGATTCCGGGAGGACGCCGTTGACAACAGCCAGATATTCCCGGTGAATTTCCCGTTTTACGGCCATGGCGGAGAGCAGGGAGGCGCTGACCATGTGCTTTGCGAGGATCAGCAGGCCGCTTGTGTCGCGGTCGAGACGGTTCAGGCAGCGGTAGGTATAGGGGATTCCCCGAGATGAGAAGTGGTACAGGACGCCGTTTGCCAGCGTATTCTCGTGATTGTTGATGGAAGGATGGACCGGCATGTCGGCCGGCTTGTCGATGACCAGAAGATCCTCATCCTCATAGATAATCTTAAGATCCATGGGAACGGGCAGAATCTGATCGGAGCCTTCGTTTTCGATAATAGAAACAAGGAGCACGTCCCTTTTTTTCAGAGTCTGGGTTGTGTAGGCCCAGACTCCGTTTAAAAGAATGCCGCGCTCCGTGTGTTTCAGCTGGGTCAGGATATGGCGGGAGTAACCGATGCCGCGCAGAAAGTCCCCGATTCGCATTCCATCTCCAATTTCATCAATATAATAGGTAAGAAGACGCTGCATGTTCGCTCCGTTCCTTTCTAAACTTTCATGCCGGGTATGTTCGGCATGAAAGTTTACTTTCTGCGGGAATTTTTTAATTGTATGTATTCCTTCATTTTTTTATAAGAACCTTCTCCACCTCACAGATATACATCGTGTGGTAGTCGTTCTCATACCATTTCTCGTCGATGCCGTCCACGGTAAAACACTTCGGGTCATACGGCTGCGCATAGAGTTTTCTGCAGATCAGCACGGTATTTGCTTCCTCAAAGTACGGGACCTCATCCGCATGGACGACGGTCAGTCCGGCTTTCGCGATCTTATCCTCGTCCCTTCCGGATACGCTGCCGAGATAGGAGTATTCCTTCCGAAAGCTCTCCGGAAGCACACAGATCGAGAGGGAGTCGGACGCGTCCACAAATTCTTTCGTGTAGCGCTGCGGGCGCAGGACGATAAAAGCCACATCCTTGCCCCACATCACGCCGAGCCCGCCTCATGACGCAGTCATCGTGTTGCATTTTCCGCCTTTTTCCGCTGTGATCAGAAGCCAGTCTTTTCCGATCATCTGAAACGGGTTTGCGTTTAATTCGGTTGTCTTGATTTGCTGGAACATACTCTGTCCTCCTGTCAGCTTGATTTTACCTTATTCCAGTACTCGTTGTAGATATTATCGACGTCGTCTCCGAGATATTTGTAGGTCTCGCAGTCCTTCGTCATGTCGGGAGTCGGGAACGCGATCGTACTGTTGCGGATGTCCTCATCCTCGATCAGCGCACGGCCTTCCTTGTTCGGCGTGGAGTAGGTGATGAAATCGAAATTCTTCAGAGCGACTTCCGGTTCGCACATGTAGTTAATGAATTTTTCTGCATTCTCTTTGTTCTTCGCGTTCTTCGGGATGACCCAGCTGTCGATCCAGATGTTGGAGCCTTCCTCCGGAATCACGTACTCCAGATCCGGATTCTCGCGCTGCGTGTAGATTGCCTCGCCGGAGTAGATGACGCCGAGCGCCGCCTCGTTGCCGATCATCTTGTCGCGGACCTGGTCGATGACGTACGCCTGAACGAGCGGCTTCTGGTCGATCAGAAGCTGCGCGGCTTCCGCGATCTCATCCTCATTTGTCGTGTTCAGGGAGTAGCCGAGCATTTTCAGCGGAACCATGAGGGCGTCTCTTACGCTGTCCTGCATCAGGATATTGTCTTTGTATTTCTCATCCCAGAGAATTGACCAGCTTGTGACTTCCTCGTCGACCATCGTCTTGTTATAGAGGATACCGACGGTTCCCCAGCAGTACGGGACAGAATACTTATTGCCCGGATCAAATTCCTCGGACCACTTCATATATTCCTCATCGATATTCTTGATGTTCGGAACGTTGTCCATGTTGATTTCCTGGAGCAGATCGTTTTCGATCATGCGCTGGATCATGTAATCGGACGGACAGACGACATCGTAGGCGACAGCGCCGGTCTCGATCTTCGGATACATGATCTCGTTTGTCTCAAATTCGTCATAGACGACCTTGATTCCGGTTTCTTCCTCAAAGGAATCGATGACATCGGGATCAAGATATTCTCCCCAGTTGTAAACGACGACTTCGCCTGCGTCAGCGGCTTTGTCCGACCCGGCGCCGTCTTTTGAGCCGCCGGCACAGCCGGAGAGGAGCGCGGCCGTCAGTGTTCCGGCCAGGGCAAGTGCAGTAAATTTTTTCATGTTTTTTTCTCCTTTTCTATTGTAAAAGCCGCAGGACAGTCCGCGGCTTTTTGATCCTGTCATTTCGCGGAAACTTTTTTCTGTTCTTTCGGTCTGCGGTTCACGATCATAAGCAGCAGAAGCACGGAGACGAACATCAGCGTGGACAGCGCGTACATCTCGGGTTTGATGCCTTTCTTGACTTCTGTGTAGATCTTGGTCGAGAGCGTGTCGAAGCCTGGTCCCTTGACGAAATGCGTGATGACAAAATCATCGAGGGAAAGGGTGAAGGCCAGCAGAAATCCGGAGAACACGCCGGGCATGATGTCCGGAAGCACGACCTTGTAAAAGGCGTACAGCGGGGAGGCGCCGAGATCGCACGCCGCTTCATAGGTGCTGATGTTGATCTGCTTAAGCTTCGGCATGATGCTCAGGACGACATAGGGCAGATTGAAGGTAATATGTCCGATCAGGATCGTCCAGAAGCCGAAGGTGATTCCTTCCGCCAGGCCTGCGAAGGAGAGCAGGTTGCCGGCCGCGACAAACAGCATCATCAAAGAGATTCCCGTTACGATCTCCGCGTTCAGCATCGGAATATCCACCATGCTCATCCAGAACGTGCGCATGCGGTAATTCATGGAGTTCAGCGCAATCGCGGCCATCAGGCCGATGAGCGTGGCGATCAGCGACGAGAGCAGGGCGATCACCAGCGTATTGTAGAGCGCCTGCAGAATCTGTTCATTCCGGAACAGTTCCGTGTACCATTTCAGCGAGAAGCCGCCCCATTTCGCGCGGGTCCTCGACGAGTTGAACGAGAGTACGATCAGCGTCAGGATCGGCGCGTAGAGCAGGATGAAAATAAAAACGAGGTACAGTCTTTTCAGAAAATTTCTCATCAGAAACTCACCCCCTCGCCGTCCTTGTCATAGCGCTGCATGATGGCCATGCTGATCAGGATGAATACCATGAGGACGAGGGAAAGTCCGCTTCCGACGTTCCAGTTATTCGTCTGCTTGAATTTCTGCTCGATGACGTTTCCAATCAGCAGAATCTTGGCTCCGCCGAGAAGGTCGCTGATGATAAAAGTCGTGAGCGCCGGCACAAATACCATCGTAATTCCGCTGACAACGCCGGGGATGCTCAGCGGAAATGTGATGCGCCAGAAGGTCTGGAAACTGTCTGCCCCGAGATCGCGCGCCGCGTTAATGACGTTCGGGTCGATCTTGATCAGAACGTTGTAGATCGGAAGCAGCATAAACGGCAGAAAGTTGTAGACCATGCCGAGCACAATCGCGTACGGGGTGTTGATGATATTAAGCTCCGGCAGATGAAAATGCGCAAGGAGCAGATTGATCACGCCGGTCTTTTCCAGCAGCGTCTGCCATGCGAGCGTGCGCAGCAGAAAATTCATCCACATCGGTATGATGAAAATCATGACGATGAAGCCGGTAGCGCCGATCTTCAGGTCGCACAGGATCATTGCCAGAGGATATGCCATCACCAGGCAGATGACCGTGCTGATCAGGGAGAGCACAAGCGCGTATACGAGAGCTTTTACATTCTCCGGGGTACCCATCTGCGCGATGTTCGAGAGGGTGAACGCGCCGTCCTCCGTCGTCAGGCCGTAAAACACGATGATCACCAGAGGGATCATGATAAATGCGACTGTCCAGACAAGAAAGGGGCCGGACAGGAGCCAGCGGCTCGATCTTTTATTCACCAACTGCAACCGCCTCCTCATCTTCGGATTCCGGCTTGTTCATGATCTGGATGTCGAACGGATCGACATGGATTCCGACCTTCGTGCCGACCGGGAACATGTCGGTGCTGTGCACCAGCCATTCAAAACCGTTTGCCATGACTTCCATTTCATAGTGAACGCCTTTAAAGATCAGGTGCGTGACGACGCCCTGGATCGTCCCCTCTTCCGGAGAAAGCAGATCGATATCCTCCGGACGGATCACGACGTCCACCGGTTTATTCCGGCCAAAGCCCTCGTCGACGCACCGGAACTTCGCCCCAAGGATCTCCACGAGGCGGTCTTCGATCATCGTGCCGTGCAGGATATTGCTGTCCCCGATAAAGTCGGCGACAAACGCGTTCTGCGGCTCGTTGTAGATATCCTCCGGCGTGCCGATCTGCTGGATGTAGCCCTGGTTCATGACGACGATCGTATCCGACATCGTGAGGGCTTCCTCCTGATCGTGCGTGACGTAGATGAACGTGATGCCAAGTTCGTTTTTCAGGCGGATCAGCTCATACTGCATATCCTGCCGGAGCTTTAAGTCGAGCGCGCCCAGCGGCTCGTCGAGGAGCAGCACTTTCGGCTCGTTCACGATCGCGCGGGCGATGGCGATTCTCTGCTGCTGACCGCCGCTTAAGGAATCCGGCCGGCGGTTTTCGTATCCTTCGAGATTCACCAGTTTGAGAGCGTATTTGATCTTGTCATCTATGTAAGCTTTGCTCTTTTTTCTGAGTTTCAGACCGAACGCGATGTTTTCCGCGATCGACATATGGGTAAAAAGCGCGTATTTCTGAAATACGGTATTGAGCTGGCGCTTATTGGGCGGAAGCTGTGTGATATCTTCGCCGCTGAAGATCACCTTCCCTTTATCCGGATTCTCGAAGCCTCCGAGAATACGCAAAGTGGTGGTCTTGCCGCATCCGCTCGGACCTAGCAGCGTCAGAAATTCATTCTCTCTGATATAGAGATTCAGATCGTCCAGGACGACCTCACCGTCAAAAGATTTTGTGATATTCACAAGATCAATCAGCTTGTTGCTCATTCCTGTGTACCTCCTCTATAGTTAGTGAACGGTTCTGACTCGTTCACTTTGTGCCGGCCGTATAATCGCATCGGAAGAGGATGTTCTTATGCGGCCGTGTACAGCGCGCATGGCAGACGGCGAGTGTGTACCTGCCGTTTGCCGGCGCCTTTGAGTCACTCAGAAATTGGGCGGTGTGCTCACCCAGATAAGTGACGCGCCTGTCTTTCCGTTTGCCGTGATGTAATGCCTTGAGCTTGGGGTGAAATAAAAGGACTCGCCTTTTCTGGCTTTGTAAACCTTGCTCCCCAGATGGATCGTGATGCTGCCCTGCAGCACATAGCCGAATTCTTCCCCTTCATGCGGAACATCCGGATAGGTGGATCCGCCCGGCTCGATCGTCAGACGGATCGGCTCCATGATATTCTTCTGGGCGTTCGGTATGATCCACTCAATCTTGTTTTTCAGATCCGTGTCGATCTTTTCAAAATAATCGCTGTCATGAAAAACAACCTGTTCATCCGGCGTGTCGTTGAAAAACTCCTTCAGATCCGTTCCCAGACACTGCAGGATGTCGATCAGGGTGGCAATCGAAGGGGAGGTCAGATCGCGTTCAACCTGTGAGATAAATCCTTTTGAGAGTTCCGCACGGTCGGCCAGCTCTTCCTGCGTCAGTCCCTTTGCAATCCGCAGTTCCTTGATCTTACTGCCTATTTCCATTCTTATCACCATACTTTTTTTGAACAGCTGTTAAAGTTTGTCATTGCTGAAAATATGATAGTAATAAACTTAAAGTTTACTATTGCTAAAGATATAACAATAATAAACTTTAAGTTTACTGTTGCTAAAAATATAATAGTAATAAACTCAAAGTTTACTGTTACTAAACAGGCGCTAAGCATGATTATACACAGAAAAGGCTGTGTGTCAATACATTTTATAAAATTTTCTCCGCCGAATCCATTTTCACTTAACAAATCGGAAGTTCTGTGATAAGATGGAAAAAACAAGACGTGCAAGGAGGTTTGCCATATGGCTGAACAGGAAAAATATGTCGCGTATGTAGGCACGTACACGCATGGAAGCAGCATAGGGATCCATATTTATGATATTAATATAGAAGAAGGGATCATGACCGAGCGGGAGGTGATCCCGGTCAACAACGCGTCCCACATGACAAAATCCTACAGCGGGAAATACCTGTATTCCATAGCGGACGAAGGCGTGGAGGTTCTGCGGATCCTGCCGGACGGGGGACTTGAGCCGATCAATAAGGTCGGGATCAACGGAATGAGAGGCTGTTACCTCTCGACGGACAAGAGCGGCCGTTTCCTGTATGTCGGCGGTTATCACGACGGCAAGGTGACGGTTGTACATACGCACAAGGACGGACGGCTCGGCTCAATCATGTCGGGAGTTTTTCATAAGGGTGTCGGCAGCGTCGCGGAGCGGAATTTCCGTCCGCACGTGAGCTGTGTGATTCCGACGCCGGACGACAAATATCTGTGCGCGGTCGACAACGGAATCGACCATGTGAAGCTGTACCAGGTGCGCACCGACACGGGGCGTCTGCATCTCGTGGATATCCTGCGCTGCAAGCTGGATTCCGGACCGAGGCTGCTCACATTCAGCCATGACGGCCGTTTCGCGTATCTGAACAGCGAGCTGACGAATGAGGTCACCGTCTACAAATATGACGGTACCGGGAAAACGCCGGATTTCGAGAAGATTCAGGAGATATCCGTGCTGAGAAGACAGAATTCCATCGGAAGCGCGGCCTGCGGCATGAAGCTGTCTCCGAGCGGCAGATACCTGTACTGTTCCGTGGCGGGAGAAAATTCTGCGACGATCTTCAAAGTGGATCAGGAGACAGGACTGCTCGAGAGAATCTGTTCTCTGCCGATCAGCGGCGAGTATCCGAAGGATATCGACGTGTTCCCGGGAGAGAAAACGCTTGTCTCGCTGAATCACGAATCAAATGAAATGACTTTCTTCACGGTTGATTACGAGAAAGGACTGCTCGTGATGAAAGGGAAGCCGATCAAGATTGAGACGCCGAACTGCATTCTGATCTCAAAGGTGGATCCGAGCTTATAATCAGGCGGATCCGGAATTTTTCCGAGGGCCCGCACAGGAAAACACAATAAAAAAGCAGAAAAACAGGCTGTCCCGGGAGACATTCTCCGAAGGCGGGCCTGTTTTTTGTGCGCAGGAGGAAAAGCCGCCTCCTACTCGATTTCCTGATAAATCTTTTTGATGTAGTCCATCCGTGCCGTCATATTGACAAGCAGGAGATCGGCGAGCGTCAGCGCCGTCATCGCCTCGATGACAACGACCGCGCGCGGCACGATGACCGGGTCATGTCTTCCGTGGATGGAGACCTCGCGGCATGTTCCGCCGCGTCCGAGCATCTGCTGCGGCTGCGCGATGGAGGGAGTCGGTTTGAAAGAGGCGCGGAGCAGAAGAGGACTGCCGTCGCTGATCCCGCCGAGGATTCCGCCGCTGTGGTTGGTGGCCTTGCGCGGGCCTTTTTCGCTTTCCTCGTACCAGTCGTTGTTCTGTGAGCCGTTCATTGCCGCGGCCTTCGTTCCGGCCCCGATTTCGACGGCTTTTACCGCTCCGACCGACATGACGGCCTGGGCAAGACGCGCGTCGAGCTTTTCAAACACCGGTTCGCCCAGGCCCGCGGGAAGGCCGGTCACGACGCAGTCGATCGTTCCGCCGGCAGAGTCCTGCGAACGAATGCAGGAGTCAAGATATTCCTGCGCGCGTTTTTCCGCGGCGGCGTCGGGCATGCGCAGCGGACTTTCCTGCGCCCGCGCGGGATCGATTCGGTCGTCCTCCACCCAGACGGGACCGATGGAGCGCGTAAAGGCCGTCACGGTGATTCCGAGCGACTCAAGCAGACGGCGCGCCACGGCCCCCGCCGCAACACGGCCGATCGTCTCCCGTCCGGAGGAACGGCCGCCCCCGCGGTAATCGCGGAAGCCGTATTTTGCGTCAAATGTGAAATCCGCGTGTCCCGGGCGGTAGACGTCCATGATGCTTCCGTAATCGCGGGAACGCTGATCCTGATTCCGGATCAGGATCGAGATCGGTGTTCCGGTCGTCTTTCCCTCAAACACGCCGGAGAGGATCTCGGCCTGGTCGCCTTCCTTCCTGGCGGTCGTATATTTATTCTGACCGGGTCTGCGCCGGTCCAGATCCCGCTGGATCACGGTCTCGTCGAGGGGGAGTCCGGCCGGGCAGCCGTCGATCACAACGCCGATCCCGGGGCCGTGCGATTCCCCCCAGGTGGTGATTCTGAAAATGGTTCCAAGTGTAGAGCCTGCCATAATTGTTCTCCGTTTCTGAAAATTATTTTGAAAGCCCGAAGGTGCCGGCGCCGCAGAGCGGGCCGGCGAATCTTCGTTTATTGGGACGCCCTGCGGCGCCGGACCTGTGAATCAGTAAATCAGGCGTCCCCAGTATAAAAGAATCCGGCGGAGATTGCAAGCGGTTTGCCGGAAAGCGCATATAATAAAACAAAACTTTTTAATCAAAAGGAAAGGGACTATGGACGGAAAAAACTGTATCGGATTTATTCACACGATAGAAAAAGGAGATACCCTGTATAAAATAGGGAAAAAGTACGGGGTCCGGGTTTCGGAGCTGCTTTTCGCGAATCCGTACGTCGACGTCTACAATCTCCAGGTCGGCGACGAGATCTGTATCCCGGGGTATCCTGATTTTTCTTAAAAAATTCTAAAGGCGCCGAAAACGGCTTTGCCGCAATTGACAAAAATGGGGAGGAAACTTATAATCACTAGAGAACTTTAAAGAAACTTTAAAGATAAGGAGTCTGTTTATGAAATTTCTGAATAAGCTGGAGCGCAGATTCGGGAAGTACGCGATCCGCAATCTGCCGGCTGTCATCATCGCGCTTTACGCCGCCGGCTATCTGATCAGCCTGTTTATGCCGAATGTGCTTAATTACTGTACGCTGGAGCCTGCCTATATTCTCAGAGGACAGGTCTGGAGGATTGTCACATGGATTCTGATTCCTCCGTCCGGGCTGAGTATTTTTACGATCATCATGCTTTATTTTTACTTTTCGCTGGGTCAGATCCTGGAACAGACCTGGGGAGCTTTCCGGTTTAATGTTTATATCTTCGCCGGACTGATTTTCACCGTGCTCGGCGCGTTTGTGCTGTATTTTGTCTACAGCGCGGGGCAGGGAGCGCCGGTGGTCGGGTTCGGTCCGTATTTCAGTACCTATTATATTAATATGTCGATCTTCCTCGCTTTCGCGCTCAGCTATCCGAACATGAACGTGATGCTGTATTTTCTGATCCCGATCAAGATCAAATGGATGGGGCTGCTCTACGCAGCGCTTCTGCTCGCGGATTTCGCGCAGGGGAACTGGGCGGTAAAGGTGGCGATCTTCGCGTCGCTGCTGAACTTCCTGATCTTTTTCCTTTCCACGAGGAATATGCAGCGGTATTCCCCGAAAGAAGTCAGAAGAAGGCAGGAGTTCAAAAAGAACGTCGCGAAAGCGCGTCCGAAATCCGTGTCCGTCCACAGGTGCGCGGTCTGCGGGAGGACGGAGAAAGACGGAGAGCTTCTGGAATTCCGCTTCTGTTCCAAATGCGATGGGAACTATGAATACTGTCAGGATCACCTGTTTACCCATCAGCATATCAAAAGAAATCAATAAGGTGTGACAATCATGAAACGACTGAATATCTCAAAGATGAGAGCTGCGGGCGCATTGTTTGTGACCGCAGCTATGCTTATTTTGACGGTGCTTGCCTGTGCGGAGGATGAGCCGAACGGAAGAAATCTGATGCTCGCGCTTCTGTTTGCCGCGGGGGCGGGACTTTTCTGTGCTTCGCCTGTGAAGATCGGGCAGATTATAAAAAACGATCAGAATAAAAGAATCGTGAAAATCGGAGTGATCGGAAAACTCATTACCATACTGATGATCATACTGCTTCCGGCTGCGGCGCTGTGCAGCCTCGAATTTTATACGCATGTGCCGCAGGACCTGGCGCCTAAGATCTTTTGGCTGAATCTGCTGTTTTTCTGGATCCTGTACGGCGTTTTCATTTTTCTGCTCGGAAGCGTCCAGGCAGGGGGAATCGCGGCGACTCTGATTCCGATGCTGTTCGGACTCGTAAATTATTTTGTCGTGCAGTTCCGTTCTCATCCCATCGTTCCGTGGGATTTTTTGTCGATCCGGACAGCCTTAAGCGTCTCCGACAGCTATTCCTTCACTTTTACCTGGAGGATTGTGTTCGTGCTGTTCGCTTTTATCTGGATTATGCTGCTGTTTTCCAAATCGGAGGTTTGTTTTACAAAACCAGTTCCCCGGCTGATTACGGCGCTGGTTTTTGTGCTTCTGATGACAGGGTATGTCACGGGAATCCAGAGAAGCGATGTTCAGAGCTTTTTCGGGATGGACACAACGCTGTTCACGCTGAACGTCCTGTACCGCAACAACGGGATCGCGGCCGCGTTTCTCGGCAATCTGCGCTTCCTTGCCATAGATGAGCCGGAAGGCTATTCCGAACAGAAAGTGCAGGAGATCCAGGCGAGGTCCGGCGGAGAGGAAAGCGCTTCCGTCCCGGAGCTTTCGGATCTCCCCAACATCATTGTGATCATGAACGAGGCTTTCTCCGATCTCTCGGTCTACGGAGATTTCGAGACGAGCGAGGAGGTCATGCCGTTTGTCAAAAAGCTGCAGCGGGAGAGCATCGGGGGAGAGGTTTACGTCTCGGTCAAGGGAGGCAATACCGCCAACACGGAGTTTGAGCTTCTGACCGGAAACACGATGGCGTTTCTGCCGGCCGGAAGCGTCCCCTACCAGCAGTATATCAAAGACCCGCTTCCAAGTCTGACAAGCCGTCTGGAAAAACTTGGATACCGGACTCTCGCGATCCACCCTTACAACGCTTCGGGATGGGACCGCGACAAAGTGTACGGATATTTCGGCTTCGATGAGTTTCTGTCTCTCAAGAATTTTGTCAGCCCGGAAAAGCACAGGGGATATGTCAGCGACAGAGCGGCCTTTGACAAGATTATCCAGGAGTATCAGTACAAGGAAGAGGACGAACGGATGTTTATCTTTGAGGTGACGATGCAGAACCACGGGGGCTACAGCAGAGAATCACCGGATTTCGATATTTATCTGACGCTTCCGCAGGTCAGTCCGAAAACGCTCAGCGTCACCTCGACGGAGAAGTATCTGACTTTGATGAATCTCTCCGATCAGGCGCTGGAGGATCTGACTTCCCGGTTCGCGCAGGAGGAAGAGCCCACGATCATCCTGATGCTCGGCGATCATCAGCCTTCGGATTATATCACAAACGTGGTCCGAAGGATCACCGGCACTACCGACGATCCTTCGATTGATGAGACGCAGACCGGCTATCGCGTGCCTTTCGTCATCTGGAGCAATTATGGCCTCGAACATAAATATTACGACGGAATCAGCGTCAATTATCTCGGAGGGATTCTGATGGAGGCCGCAGGCATTCCGCTCACAGGCTACCAGCAGTTTTTGTCCGGTCTGATGGAACAGCTGCCCGTCATCAACGCGAACGGACTGCGCGGTGCGGACGGCGTGTTCCATGATTATTCGCAGGACAGCGCATATGAAGAACTGCTGAACGATTACAAAATCCTGCAGTATAATGATCTGATCGACGACGGACACAGGGACGATTCTTTTTACGGGTAATGCGGCGCCGTGAAACTTTCGCGGATACGATGCACAGAAATGCCGCGTCAGCAGCCTTTCGCACCGCAATTTCCTGACATTCGCCCGAAAATCGCCTCGCGGGATAATGGACTGTGAGCTGAATAATCTATTGACAAACCGCATCCGCCGGATTATAGTAACAGTGATATTGCGCCTTGTTAACGCAGTAAAGCAATAGCAGCGGCTTTGCGCAAAAAGTAAGGAGATTTTATAACTTCATACATGAGGAGAGAAAATTATGAAAAAACCATTTGTAACGAAAGAGCAGCTTGACCGGATCGTCGAAGAATTTCCGACACCGTTTCATCTGTATGATGAGAGAGGAATCCGCGAGAACGTGAAGGAGCTTTACGAGGCTTTTTCCTGGAATAAAGGATATAAAGAGTTTTTTGCGGTGAAAGCGACGCCGAATCCGTTCCTGATCAATATCCTGAAGGAATACGGCTGCGGGACGGACTGTTCTTCCATGACAGAGCTGATGCTCTCGGAAGCGATCGGAATCACCGGACACGACGTCATGTTTTCTTCGAATGACACGCCGCTTGCCGAGTTCAAAAAATGCGCGGATATCGGCGGGATCATCAATCTTGACGATATCACGCATATTGAGAAGGTGGAGGAGGCCGTCGGATATCTCCCGAAGACCATGTCCTGCCGTTTTAATCCCGGCGGAGTGTTTAAGATCAGCAACGACATTATGGATAACCCGGGCGACGCCAAATACGGAATGACAGAGGAGCAGATCGAGGAAGCTTTCCGTATTATGAAGGCAAAGGGCGTGGAAGAGTTCGGCATTCACGCGTTTTTGGCAAGCAATACGGTGACGAATGATTATTATCCGATGCTGGCCGGCGTTCTGTTTGAACTTGCGGTAAAGCTGCATGAAAAGACCGGCGCAAACATCCGGTTTATCAACCTTTCCGGCGGAATCGGCATTCCTTACCGCCCGGATCAGGAGAAAAACGATATTTACAAGATCGGAAGAGGAGTCCGGAAAGTGTACGAGCAGATCCTTGTTCCGGCCGGCATGGGCGATGTGGCGATCTACACGGAGCTTGGCCGCTATATGCTCGGGCCGTTCGGCTGTCTTGTGACGAAGGCGATTCATGAGAAACATACGCACAAGGAATATATCGGCGTGGATGCCTGCGCGGTCAATCTGATGCGTCCGGCCATGTACGGAGCGTACCATCATATCACGGTGATGGGAAAAGAAGATCAGCCCTGCGATCATGTCTACGACGTGACGGGCTCGCTGTGCGAGAACAACGACAAGTTTGCGATCGACCGCAAGCTTCCGAAGATCGATATGGGAGATCTGCTGGTGATTCACGACACCGGAGCGCACGGCTATTCGATGGGATACAATTACAACGGCAAGCTTCGGTCCGCGGAGGTGCTTCTCTGTGAGGACGGGACCGCGAAACTAATCCGCCGTGCGGAGACGCCGAGAGATTATTTTGCGACGTTTGATTTCTGCGATATTTTAAAGGATATGAAATATTAAGAACAGCTCTCAGAAAACAGAAGGAGATTTTGCTTCCCGGAGGTTCAAAAAGACCTCCGGGATTTTTAAGTCCTGCGGGATAAAGGGCGTGCGGATAAGTCCCCAAACGCATCCTGCCGGAGGCTTTTTGTGTCACAGGAAATTTCGTCCTGTGACACAAAAAATCCCGGAGATGATCTCCGGGATCCTAGTCTGCCGCTGGCCGGACTCGAACCGGCACGGTATTACCCGCTTGATTTTGAGTCAAGTGCGTCTGCCAATTCCGCCACAGCGGCCCGCGGTTTTGTCCGCACATGACCTACCATATCACAGATAGCGGGAAAATGCAAGAATATTTTTTGATCCGCGCGCTATTTCATCTTGTATACCGGATCCGCCGGATACCCGCCCCGCAGCTTCTGCATGCCTCTTTGGAGCGCGTCTTTTGAGGTTCTCCAGTCGGCGTCCTTGTTCCGGTAGTCATATTTGTCGACCAGCCAGTCAATGTCCTCCTGGATCCTCTTCATGTTTTCCTCCATCAGGGCGAATACCATCGGATAAAACTCGGCCTTCTGTTTATCGTTCAGGTAATGTTCCGCGCGGTCGCAGAGAATGCCGAAGTGATGAAGACAGAAGCCCTTGCTGTTTTTGATTTTTTCGCGGAAACTTTCATCTTTTGCGTACATTCCGAAAAAGGTGGAGATATAGCGCTCAAATGTATCTTTGAGTCCGCGGCAGACGTAGCAGGAGCAGTCTTTCTCCGCGGTCCATTCGCCGATCGCGCTTTTTGCCTCATCCGGCTTCGCGGTCACCCGCTTGAGGAAAGAAGATTTCCCCGGCTGGTAAGCGGCGAATTTTTTGCTCATTTCCCCGCGTATCTTTTTGAAATGGGTCTGCAGAATCAGGGAATTACCCAGAGCGTTGCCGTAGTCAAACATTTTTTTCATATGTTCGCGGCAGAAACCGATCTCGTCCGTCTGAGCACGGATATCACTTTCCATATAAGAGGAGCTGTTTCCGATAACAAAATCAATCGTATCCTGTTCGAGCTTGCGCTCGATAAAACAGAACGGACATTCGTCATGGGCGTTCAGGGCGTCATTCAGAGGGATCGTGTACAGTTTTTCTTTCATAAAGAGAGCTCCTTTCCGGCACATGGTCAAAATTTCTTTCATTGTATCAAATTTGTGAAAAGATGTCAAAAACATTGACGTTAAATGGGGCAGCCATTATAATATCAGTAGTTTCGGGAGGATGTGCCGGCCGTTTTTCGGGCAGCCGGCAGGATTTAAAAAGCGGTCCGGGAGATTATTAAAGGGGAGATACACATATGCGGCTGAAAAAGAACAGAAAATTTTTGGCAGGCTGCCTGGCGGTGCTGCTACTTGTTTTAAATATCAATGCCATAACGGTCTGCGCCGCGTCCGCGGTCGGACATTACGAAGACATCGAAGAGCCGCCCGAGATATTTGGGGCGGAGGACGGACAGGAGAACAATCAGGATAATCAGGATAATCAGGACAACCAGGATAATCAAAATAATCAGGATGATCCGTTTTCTGACGAAACGCGGGAGGAGACAGATCTTGTGCTGGATTCGTCCGGGGACGTCTCCTCGGTCATGGACGAGTGGGAGACGGAAGGCTGGAGCGGACTGCCCGGGGAGACGGATCTGCCGGGACACACGGAACATTCGACGGAGGACGGCGGAACGCTTCCTTCGGAGGCCGTTACCGAAGAGCAGACGTTCTCCACGGAGCCTTTGACGGAAAACGGCGGCGCGCCGGATACGGAAACGCTTCCTGACTCGGGAGAGACGCTGCCTGAGACAGAGACCGGCACGGAAGAGCTGACCGGGGACGGGGAAGAGACCAGTACGGAAGAGGCAGAGACAGAACTTTCGGACGGCGCGGATGAGACGGCTTCCATGACGCAGACGGAACTTTCGGAAGCGAAAACAGAGAATCCGGAAACGGAAAATCCGGAGACAGAGGAGTCGGAAACAGAAGAACCGGAAACGGAAAAGCTGTCTTTTAAGGACACGATGCTTTTTGAGCTTCTCCAGTCCTGGTGGGAGAGCATGCAGCTGGCTTTTGTCACAAAGATCCTGCAGCTGATCCTCGCGTTTGTGCTTTTCTTTGTCGGGCGGCGGATCATAAACACGTTCATCCGGGTCATGGATAAGATTGCGGAGCGGAAAGGCTGGGATCCGACGGTCTGCAGTTTTGCCAGAAACGCCGCGAGGGCCGTTCTCTATCTTGCCCTCGTGATGGTCATTCTGACCTGTGTCGGCGTTGAGGTGGCTTCTCTTGCCGCCATCATCAGTTCGATCGGCGTGGCGCTCGGCCTTGCCCTGCAGGGAAGTCTCAGCAACCTGGCGGGAGGGCTTCTTCTCGCCATTATGAAGCCGATCCATCTGGGAGATTTTATCAACGCTTCCGGCTATTCCGGAACAGTCTGCGAGATCGGACTGGTTTACACGACGCTGGTCGGAGCGGACGACCGGACCGTAGTCATTCCCAACAGCACGCTCATGAGCAGCGTGATCGAGAATTACTCGAAGCAAACTACGCGCCGTGTGGAGGTCCAGTGTCCGATCTCCTATGACGCGGATCTGAAGCTTGCCATGAATATTTTTGAGGATGTTCTCAAATCGATCCCGGAGCGTCTGCCGGACAAGCCGGTCAATGTTTTTATCGCAAATCTTGGAGACAGCGGCGTCGTCCTGGAAGGGCAGATCTATGTGGAGTGGACGCACTATCTGGCGGCGCTCTGGGCGGTCAGGGAAAAGATCAAACTGCGTTTTGACGAGACGGGCATTGAAATTCCTCTGCCGCAGATCGTTGTCAGCAGCAAGCAGGAGAATTTGAAATGAATTGTATGGAAGCGCGCAGGATGGTCACTCCTTATATAAAAGGTGAACTGTCCGAAAAGGAACTGGAGCAGTTTTTAAAGCATATCGAGCAGTGCAGCGACTGCATGGATGAGCTTGACATTTATTTTACCGTATATCAGGCGATGGACCGGCTTGACGCGGAGGATCATCCGGACTATGATTTCAAAAAAATGCTGAGGGAAAGCATCCACGCGTCCAAACGCCGGATCGTTCTTTCCAGGACTTTCCGGCTCATGCGGACCGTTCTGTTCCTGCTGACCGATCTGCTGCTTCTGCTCTGCATCATAACCGGGATCCGGATCAGCCGGGGCCAGTCGGTGGAGCCGGTCTTTCAGAGAATCTGGCTTAATTTTTATCACCCGGCGGCGCTGACGGAGCAGGAATCGGAGCTGTCCACCGAGGAACTGTCGGAAATCTTCTCCGAGATCGTCAGGGAGAGAACGCCGATGC
Source organism: uncultured Lachnospiraceae bacterium (assembly GCA_947630005.1). Lineage (GTDB taxonomy): Bacteria > Bacillota > Clostridia > Lachnospirales > Lachnospiraceae > Choladousia. Next base: position 8,845 of record CANRGB010000021.1, on the reverse strand, counting down.
GCAATGCCGGACAGATACCGGAACAAAGAAATGAGGGGAGAGAAGATGGCAGACAAAAAGACGGGTAAAGAAAAGATTGTACTGATTGACGGACACAGTATTTTAAACAGGGCATTTTACGGAATTCCGATGCTGACCAACAGCGAGGGCCTTCATACGAACGCGGTTTACGGATTTCTGAATATCCTGTTTAAGGTTCTGGAAGAAGAGCAGGCCGGATACGCGGCCGTCGCGTTCGACCTGAGAGCTCCGACGTTCCGCCATAAAATGTTTGAGGCCTACAAGGGGACGCGCAGGCCGATGCCGCAGGAGCTCCATGAGCAGGTTCCTCTGATGCAGGAGATGCTGCGGGCAATGGGAATTCCCGTGCTGACAATGGAAGGCTACGAAGCGGACGATATCCTTGGAACCATCTCGCACCGCATGGAGGCGGAAGGAATGGAGGTGTCGGTCGTTTCGGGCGACCGGGATCTGCTGCAGCTCGCGACCGATAATATCCGGATCCGTATTCCCAAAACAAAAGCGACCGGTACCGAGGTGGAAGATTACTACGCGAAAGATGTCCAGGCGCTCTATCAGGTGACACCGGTGCAGTTTATCGATGTGAAAGCCCTGATGGGCGACAGTTCCGACAATATTCCGGGAGTCCCCGGGATCGGGGAAAAAACGGCCGTAAAGCTGATCGCGGAGTTTGGTTCCATCGAGCAGACCTATGAACAGCTTGAGAAGGTCAGGCCGCCGCGGGCGCGCGAGGCGATCCGGCTTCACTACGATATGGCGCAGATGAGCAAGACGCTGGCCACGATCTGCCTTGAGGTTCCGATCTCCTTTTCAAAAGAAGAAGCCAAAATCGAAAACCTGTATACGGACGAGGCGAGAAATCTGTGCAGAAGGCTCGAATTTAAAAATATCCTGGCGAAGTTCGGAAGCGGGACGGAAGAAAAACAGGAAAAAGCCCCGGCAGAATTTCATCAGATTGAGGACTGGGAAAGCGCCGATCAGGTCTTTGCGCAGGCGTGCGGCGCGGCGGCGGGCTTCTGGATCGCGGCGGAAGAAGGGGAACTGCTCGGAGTATCGCTTTCGTATGAATGTGCGGAAGCATCAAAAGAGGCTGTTTCGTACTGGATCGGCGTTTCCGATGCGGTGCCGGCAGACTATCTGCGCGGACGGCTTGCGGAACTGACCGGAAAAGGAGGCCGTCTGGCGACGCTGCATCTGAAAGAGCAGCTTCCTTTCCTGGCGGTCGCCCCTGAGCACCGGAAAAATCTGTATGACGCCGCGGTCGCGGCCTACCTTATAAATCCGCTGAAAGACAGTTATTTCTGTGAGGATATCGCCAGGGAATACGCGGGGTGCATGGCTCCTTCCAGACAGGAACTGTTTGCGAAAGACAGCCTTCGGCAGGCCTGGGACACAAAGAAAGACAGATTTCTGGAATATGCGCGCTGGCAGTCCCTGATTCCGCTTCTGGCCCTTCCGCAGCTTGATCAGAAGCTGGAGCAGTTCCAGATGAAAAAACTGTTTGAGGAAATCGAGATGCCGCTTGTCTATACGCTGTATGGCATGGAGCAGGAGGGGATCCTCGTCAAAGCGGAAGAACTGAAGGCGTACGGGGAACAGCTTTCCGGCCGGATCAGAGAACTTGAGGGGCAGATCCACGAGAAGGCGGGGGAAGCGTTTAACATCAATTCCCCAAAGCAGCTCGGCGTCATCCTGTTTGAAAAGCTGCAGCTTCCGCACGGAAAAAAGACGAAGACCGGGTATTCCACCGCGGCGGACGTGCTGGACAAGCTCGCGCCGGACTATCCCATCGTCTCCGATATCCTGGAATACCGGCAGCTCACAAAGCTGAAGTCCGCCTACGCGGACGGACTGGCCGGCTTTATCGCAGAGGACGGGCGGATCCACGGAAAATTCCATCAGACGATCACGGCGACCGGGCGCATCAGCAGCACGGATCCGAACCTGCAGAATATTCCGGTGCGGATGGAGCTTGGCAGACTGATCCGCAAAGTCTTTGTGCCGAAACCGGGCTATGTATTTCTCGACGCGGATTACTCGCAGATCGAGCTGCGTGTGCTCGCGCATTTTTCCAACGATGAGAAGCTGATCCAGGCATACCGGGAGGCGCAGGATATCCACCGGATCACGGCTTCCCAGGTGTTTCATGTCGCCCCGGAAGAGGTGACGCCGCTTCTGCGTCGCAATGCCAAGGCGGTCAATTTTGGTATTGTCTACGGGATCAGTTCCTTTGGGTTAAGCCAGGGCCTGAGCATCACGCGCCAGGAGGCGCAGGAGTACATCGAGCAGTATTTCAAAACGTATCCGGGGATCAAGGAATTTCTTGACCGGATGGTGGACGACGCGAAAAAGAACGGTTTTGTGACGACGCTGTTCGGCCGACGCCGTCCGGTGCCGGAACTGAAGTCCTCAAATTTCATGCAGCGCTCTTTCGGGGAACGCGTTGCGATGAATGCGCCGATCCAGGGAACGGCGGCCGATATCATCAAGATCGCGATGAACCGGGTCAGCGAATCTCTGCGCACGCGGAACCTGAAATCAAAGCTGATCCTTCAGGTACACGATGAGCTTCTCGTCGAGACAGCGGCTGATGAGATAGAGGAAGTACAGAAGATCGTAGCCGATGAAATGCAGAACGCCGCCGAACTGAAGGTAAAGCTGGAGATCGATATGCACACCGGAAACAGCTGGTATGAGGCGAAATGAGGAACCGGACAGGAGACGGCATAAAACAGACGGGAAAGGACGGGAGGTTCCTATGAAGATTCTGGGAATCACGGGCGGGATCGGCGCCGGGAAAAGCACGGTGCTCGCCTGTATAGAAGAGCGCTTTCATGCCTGCGTGATCCAGGCGGACCGTGTCGCGTATGACCTGCAGCAGCCGGGCGGCGCCTGCTATGAGCGGATCACAAAGGAATTTGGCCCCGGCATTCTGAGCGGGGACAAAACGATCGACAGGGCGGCGCTTGCCCGGGTTGTTTTCGCGGACAGCGCCCGTCTGCAGACCCTGAACCAGATCGTCCATCCGGCCGTCAAACAGTGGATTCTTAAAGAGACGGCGCGCCGGCGGGAAAGCGGAACGAGGCTGACCGTGATCGAGGCCGCGCTTTTGCTGGAAGACCATTATGATCTGATCTGCGACGAGATCTGGTACATCCGCGCGGACGAGCAGGTGCGGGTACAGAGGCTGATGGACAGCCGCGGCTATACCAGGGAGAAGGCTCTGCAGGTCATGAAAAATCAGCTTTCCGACGCGCAGTACAGGGAGCGCTGCCGCAGGATCATCGACAACAGCGGGGATTTCGCCCAAACGCAAAGACAGATCGACGAGGCGATGCGCTCTTTCGGCGTTGAACTTTACGAAAACTAAGACAAAGGATTGAGAAAATATGGATTTTTGCAGTATCGCCAGCGGGAGCAGCGGAAATTGCATTTTCCTTGGAACAGACCACGCCAGCATTCTGATCGACGCGGGCATCAGCGGGAAGCGGGTGACAGAAGGGCTGCGCAGACTGGAGCGGAAACCGGATGAGGTGGACGCGATCCTCATCACGCATGAGCATGCGGATCATATCAGCGGGCTGGGCGTGCTGGCGCGCAGATACGGGATTCCGGTTTATGCCACGCCGGGGACGATCCGTGAGATTAAAAAAACCGCGTCTCTCGGAAAGATCGACGCGTCCCTTTTCCACGAGATTCACGCGGATGAGCCATTTTCGATCTGCGGCGCGCAGATACAGCCTTTCACGGTTTCGCATGACGCGGCGGAGCCGGTGGCCTACCGGATCTGCTGCGGGGAGAAATCCGCTGCGGTGGCGACGGATCTCGGGTATTATGACGAATATACGGTGGAACATCTGAAGGGGCTGGACGCCGTGCTGGTCGAATCCAATCATGATGTCGGCATGCTTCAGACCGGATCCTATCCGTACTATCTGAAGCAGCGGATCCTGGGGAGCAGGGGGCATCTGTCAAATGAGAATGCAGGGAGGCTGCTCGGAGAGATTCTGCATGACGGACTGAAAGCAGTCATGCTTGGTCATCTGAGCAGGGAAAACAACTATGAGGCGCTGGCGTTTTCGACGGTCTGCGCGGAGATCACAAAGGGAGATAACCCCTACAAAGCGGAAGATTTTCCGATACAGATCGCAAAAAGAGATGTGGTTTCTCCGCCGGTCGCGGTGTAGAAGCATAACAGGGAGGTATTTATGAAAAGGACGATTATCACGGTTGTCGGCAGGGATACGGTGGGCATCATCGCGAAGGTCTGTACATACCTGGCGGACAACAATGTAAACATTCTTGATATTTCACAGACCATCGTACAGGGATTTTTCAACATGATGATGGTGGCGGACGCGTCGCGCAGTCCCAAGAGCGGCGTGCAGATCGCGGAGGAACTGGAAGCGGTCGGAAAGGAGATCGGCGTCGTGATCCGCTGTCAGCATGAAGACATTTTCAACATGATGCACCGCATTTAAAACGGATGAGGAGACTCCATGATTAATATTTTTGAGGTAAACGAGACAAATAAAATGATCACGCAGGAGAATCTCGATGTCAGGACGATCACGCTCGGCATCAGTCTTCTCGACTGCATCGACAGCGATCTGGACATGCTGAACAAAAAAATCTACCGCAAGATCACGGATGCGGCGCGAGAACTTGTGCCGACAGGCAGGGCGATCGAGAGAGAGTACGGGATTCCGATCGTGAACAAGCGGATCTCGGTAACGCCGATCTCCCTGGTGGGAGGGAGCGCCTGCAGATGTCCGGAGGATTTTGTCACAATCGCGAGAACGCTTGACCGCGCGGCGCATGAAGTCGGCGTTAATTTTCTCGGCGGCTATTCCGCGCTCGTCTCCAAAGGGATGACGCAGGCGGATGATTTTCTGATCCGCTCGATCCCGCAGGCGCTTGCGGAAACGGAGCGCGTCTGCAGTTCCGTGAACGTCGGCTCGACAAAGACAGGCATCGATATGGACGCCGTGCGTCTGCTTGGCGATATTATCCTTAGGACGGCGGAGCTTACGAAAGAGCAGGATTCTCTCGGCTGCGCGAAGCTTGTCGTATTCTGCAACGCGCCGGACGACAATCCGTTCATGGCGGGCGCGTTTCATGGCGTAACGGAGGGCGACGCCGTCATCAATGTCGGCGTCAGCGGTCCCGGCGTCGTAAAACATGCTCTGGCCGAGGTCAGAGGAGCCGATTTTGAAACGCTGTGTGAAACGATCAAAAAGACGGCGTTCAAGGTGACGAGAGTCGGACAGCTTGTCGCGCAGGAGGCTTCGCGGCGGCTCGGCGTTCCGTTCGGGATCATCGACCTCTCGCTGGCGCCAACCCCCGCGGTCGGGGACAGCGTGGCCGACATTCTCTGCGAGATCGGCCTGGAATACGCCGGAGCGCCGGGAACCACGGCGGCGCTTGCCCTTCTGAACGATCAGGTCAAAAAAGGCGGCGTGATGGCGTCGTCCTATGTCGGCGGGCTGAGCGGCGCGTTTATTCCGGTCAGCGAGGACCAGGGCATGATCGACGCGGTGAAGGCCGGGGCCCTGTCGCTTGAAAAACTGGAGGCGATGACCTGTGTCTGCTCGGTCGGACTTGACATGATCGCGATCCCCGGGGATACAAAGGCGACGACGATCTCCGGCATCATTGCCGACGAGATGGCGATCGGCATGGTCAACCAGAAGACGACCGCCGTGAGAATCATTCCGGTAATCGGGAAGGGAGTCGGGGAGACCGTCGAGTTCGGCGGCCTGCTCGGGTATGCCCCGATCATGCCGGTGAATCAATTCTCCTGCGACGCGTTTGTAAACCGCCGCGGAAGGATCCCGGCGCCGATACACAGCTTTAAGAATTAGGAACCACACGGAATCTTTTGACCGCAGATCAGAAATTTATATGACCACGGGACTCATTTCGTATTCGGAGCGGAAAGGAGTCCCGTATTTTAATGCCTGGATCCCGCGGTACAGATGCGAAGCTTCAAAATCCTGACGCAGCATCGCGCGCCCGGTATCGCTCAGATGCCCCGCGGCGTCCGCGTTTTTTGTCAGAAGCGGGAGCCTGCCGCGCAGCTTGATCTCATGCAGAAGCGGCGATGCCTCTCTGCAAAATCCGAGCACATGCGCGTAATATGCCGGGCCGCCCGCGCGGAACTGTTCTGTCTGAGCGGCGCCGGTTCCGAGGATCAGGTGGAGCATCGCGCGCCGGACATGGGATTTTGTCAGCTGCTTCGCGGAAAGAAAAGCCGCGGTCTCCTCGTAGGTTTTCCCGACGCAGCGGTAACGGAGACTGCGCATGCGGCCGGCGAGGCCGTCTGAGATGTCCAGGATATCCTCAAAGCTGCCGTCCGCCAGCAGCTTCTGAAGAAAGCAGGGGAGAAAATCATCAGCCGCCGCCGGACAAAGGGAGGCGGACTCGTAGAGCCCGGCAAGATTATCCGGGATGAAACCGCGGATAAAAGAGCGTTTTCCGGTCAGGAGTTCCCCGCGCAGCGCCGTGGCGGAACAGAACCGTCCGCCGAGCCGCTCCTCATGATATCCGCTTCCGGCTCTTTTTATGGGGAGGATTTCCATACGGCTTTGGAACTTCAGAATGGCCCTGCAGTATTCGATTCCGAGGATATTGTTTGGTTCCCTGAGAAAACCCTCCGGGAGCGGAGCACCGCCCACGCTTTCGAGCCAGGCGGAAAGCGCCAGTTCCCGCGCTTTCGGGAAACTGACGCCCCGCGCCAGCTGTGTCCGCAGAGAATCCGAAAATGCGTCCGGCTCCCGGTTGAACACTTCGGCGGTTTTCCAGAATATTCCGGCCGGCTCGTCTGATCCGGACCTTGCTGCCCGCGCTTCTTCGGGGCCGCATTCTTCTTTTGTTCCGTCCGCTTTGGTTCCCTCGCAGCCGAAGCAAAGAACATCCACAACACCCAGCCCGTCCAGCGTTGACACCGCGCCCTGCGCAAAGTATTCGGCGCTGCCCGAGGCGTAGCAGACGGGCAGCTCCAGCACGAGATCGGCGCCGTTTAAAAGCGCCATTTTTGCCCGCGTATACTTGCCGAACACGGCGGGCTCTCCGCGCTGCACAAAATCCGGACTCATAACCACGACCGCGAAGTCCGCCCCGGTCTCCTGTTTTGCTTTCGCGAGATGATAGGCGTGTCCGCTGTGAAACGGATTATATTCCGCGATGATTCCGACAACTCTCATAATCTGCCCCGCTTTCCATCATTGTTTCAATCCACGCTCGATAATTTAACGGAGTGAGACTGCTTTAGCGGCATGTCTTAGCCTCATGTCAGTGAGGGATACTGATTTCTCTCCGTACGCGCTGCCGTTTTCAGTATATCATATCTTTGTACGCACAAAAATGCCCTCTTTTACAAATTTTATCTTGTACGCTGTAAAATTTTAGGTTATAATCAAAATTAACGTAAATTAATCGAAAGGAGTCCATTCACCATGGCATTTATTGATGTACTGAAAGCAAAAGCAAAGGCAAACAAGAAGACAATTGTTCTTCCTGAGACCGAGGACAGGAGAACGTATGAGGCAGCCGCAAAGATTCTCGCGGAAGGGTTTGCCAACATCATTCTCGTAGGTACCGAGGAAGCGGTAAAGAAGGGCAGCGAAGGCCTTGATATCACAGGCGCTGTCGTTGTTGATCCGGCTACATCGGACAAGACCGCGGCTTACATCGACAAGCTTGTCGAGCTGAGACAGAAGAAGGGCATGACCCCGGAGAAGGCAAAAGAGATCCTTCTGAACCAGTATCTGTACTACGGCGTTATGATGGTCAAGATGGGCGACGCAGACGGTATGGTATCCGGCGCCTGCCATTCGACCGCTGACACGCTTCGTCCGTGCCTCCAGATTCTGAAGACCAAGCCGGGCACAAAGCTTGTTTCCTCCTTCTTCCTGATGATCGTTCCGGACTGCGAGTACGGCGAGGAAGGCAAGTTTGTATTTGCTGACTGCGGCCTTGTACAGGATCCGACATCAGAAGAACTCGCGGCGATCGCAGCGTCTTCCGCGAAATCCTTTGAGCTTCTTGTCGGCGCGGAGCCGAGAGTCGCGATGCTGTCCCACTCCACAATGGGCAGCGCAAAGCACGCGCTTGTCGATAAGGTAGCTGAGGCGACCAGAATCGCAAAAGAAGAGAATCCGGGTCTGAAGCTTGACGGCGAGATGCAGCTTGACGCTTCAATCGTTCCGAGCGTAGGCAAGTCCAAAGCTCCGAACAGCGACGTCGCAGGCAAGGCCAACGTCCTGATCTTCCCGAACCTCGACGCAGGAAATATCGGCTACAAGCTTGTGCAGAGACTTGCGAAGGCTGAGGCTTACGGCCCGATGACGCAGGGTATCGCAAAACCGGTCAATGATCTTTCCAGAGGCTGCTCCGCGGACGATATCGTAGGCGTAGTCGCGATCACGGCTGTTCAGTGCCAGGCAGACGATAAATAAATCAGGAACCAGGTCCGGTCTGCCCCCGGAGGACAGGCGCCGGACTTCGATAACCCAGAATTCAATCCGGAGGAAAAGAAAATGAATGTATTAGTTATCAACTGTGGAAGTTCATCCCTCAAATATCAGCTGATCAATTCCGAGTCCGAGGCAGTTCTCGCCAAAGGTCTCTGCGAGAGAATCGGAATCGACGGAAGACTGACCTATCAGAAGGCAGGCTGCGACAAGGAAGTTACGGAAGCTCCGATGCCGACCCACAAAGAGGCAATCCAGATGGTGCTCGACGCGCTTGTAAATGAGAAGACCGGCGCAATCTCAGACCTTTCCGAGGTTAACGCGGTAGGCCACAGAGTCGTCCATGGCGG
>CANRGB010000020.1 GCA_947630005.1 uncultured Lachnospiraceae bacterium | reverse complement strand
CACGACGCCGATCATCAGGATCAGGCTCGTCGTCTTGATCATTCGCGTGATCAGGTTGATCGACAGCGGAATCAGCCTCCGGACGGTCTGTGGAATAATGATATAGAAATACGTCTGCACCTTGCTGAGGCCAAGCGCCTCCGCGCTTTCATACTGGTGTACGGGAATGCTGATCAGGGCGCCTCTCACCAGATCCCCCATCTCCGCCGTTCCCCACAAAGAGAAAACAATGACCGCCGACACCTCGCCGCTGAGATTCCAGCCGAACGCCCGCGCGGAGCCGAAATATACGATAAACAGAAGCACCATCTGCGGCATGATGCGGATAAATTCAAGATAGATCCGCGTGAGCGCCTTTGTGACCGGATTCTTCCGGGTCATGACCGCGCCGAGCAGGATCCCCAGCGGGATGCTGATAAGCACGGCGATCAAACTGATCTTCAGGGCCACCCAGAGGCCGCCCAGGATCCTGATCATGTTTTTTCCTTTCAGCAGTACCTCAAGACCCAAATCCGGCATACCGCAGCCTCCTCTCCACCAGGGTGCCGATGAACGAGATCGGCAGAAGGATCAACAGATAAAAGACCACCAGAAGGACGAGGCTCTCCGTCGTCTTGTAATAAAGCCCGATCAGGTCCTTGGCCGTAAACATCAGGTCCATCAGGCTGATCGCGCTGAACACACTCGTCTCTTTCAGCAGAAAGATCACGTTGGCCATAAACGCGGGCACGCTGATCGAAACGGCCTGCGGCAGTATCACATACCGCATCGTCTGAAAGCCGCTCATCCCAAGGCTCAGCGCGCTCTCCGTCTGAATCGGCTCGACCGCTTCAAGCCCGCTGCGGAAGGCCTCGGCCATGTAGCTTCCTCCAAGAAACGCCAGACCCGCGATCCCGCATATCTCGGCGTTGGTCGATATTCCGATTTTCGGCAGTCCGTAGTAGATGAAAAACAGCTGCACAAGCAGCGGTGTGTTCCTGCTGAATTCTATATACACTGTGACGAGCCTGCGCGCCACAGGAACCTTGAACCAGGTCACAAAGGCGCAGACCAGACCGATCAAAATGGCGAAAAAAATCCCCGATAGTCCCAGCTTTACCGTGAGGACCGCGGCCTTCTGATAAAGCGGGAGATATTTCATGATAAATTCCCAATCCGTAGCTGTTCTCTCCCTTCAGCGCATCTCATGATTCCGAGGGCGGACGGTATCTGTCCGCATCTGTTTATCGATATAACCTATCGTTTACCTAGGTTTCATATGCATTATTCAGAATGTATGCTACACCCGTTTGCATAAATTGTCAAGTAAAGTTACGCCGTGTTTTGCTTAAAAAACACAGGCACGGGATCTCTGTCAGTCCCATGCCTGTCAGTACTTTTCCTCATCCCCGCGCATCCCGCGCCCGGCAGTCTTTCCGGGCGGCCGCGCCGGGTTAAAATGCCGCTGGTCTTATCTCTTTCCGACCGCGCGCAGTTCCTCGCGCATCGCGCTCACGTATTTTTTGATGTTCGCCGCGTTCACATATTTGTCGACCGCTCCGTCATGCATCACGACAAGCGTCGGAGCCTGCATGATCCCGAATCTGTGGACCAGCTCCTGGTTCTCCTCCGCGTCGACCAGCGTATACGGCTCGTCGCCCAGCATCTTTCTGGCAATTTTGCAGTTCGGACAGGTTCTGGTGGTAAACAGATAGCGCACGGTCTCAGACTGGCCGGCGTCGACGACCGGAACCTCAAATTTCCCTTTCCGCTTCGCGACTTCCTCGCAGAGATCGAGCTTCCTCGCGGCCGGCATCTGCTGCAGCTGCTCCTTCGCCATCTGTCTCCCCCTCTTCAGGCGGGAATTGACGATATCATATTCCCTGCGGTCCTCAAACTCCTGCAGCTTGCCGTCGTTCCAGTTCTGCACCGGGCGGTAATATCCCGTGATACGGCTGTAAACCTCGGTCGGGGCCCCGCAGACGGGGCAGACCTTCTGCTCGCCCGCCAGGTAGCCGTGCTCCTGGCAGACCGAATAGGTCGGAGACAGCGTGTAGTACGGAAGTCTGTAATTTTCCGCGATCCTGCGCACCAGTGCCGCCGCCGACTTCCAGCCCGGCAGACGCTCGCCGAGAAACGCGTGGAACACCGTACCCGACGTATAAAGAGTCTGAAGCTCATCCTGTATATCAAGCGCGTCGAAAATATCGGAGGTATATCCCACCGGGAGATGGGAGCTGTTCGTGTAGTAGACCCTCGCATCCGCATCCCCGCCGTCGGCCGTCCGCGTGCTTTCGCCCGCCGTTATGATATCCGGCCAGCGCTTCTTGTCATGTTTCGCCAGACGGTACGCCGTGGACTCCGCGGGCGTAGCCTCCAGATTGTAGAGGTCTCCGTACTTCTCCTGGTAGATGACAAGGCGTTCCCTCATGTGATTCAGCACATCCTTCGCGAAGCGCTGCGTCTCCGGATGCGTGAGGTCCATGCGCAGCCAGGAGGCGTTCAGCCCCGCCTCGTTCATGCCGACCAGGCCGATCGTGGAGAAATGGCTGTCAAAGGAACCAAGATACCGCTTCGTATACGGATAAAGCCCTTCCTCGAGAAGCTTCGTGATCACATCCCTCTTGATCTTCAGGGAGCGGGCCGCAATATCCATCATATGGTCGAGCCTGCTGTAAAAATCCTTCTCGTCGGACGCCAGATAAGCGATCCGCGGAAGATTGATCGTGACAACGCCGACGCTTCCCGTGCTTTCCCCGGAGCCGAAAAATCCTCCGGTCTTCCTGCGGAGCTCGCGCAGGTCAAGGCGCAGGCGGCAGCACATGCTGCGCACGTCGCTTGGTTCCATGTCGCTGTTGATATAATTTGAAAAGTACGGCGTGCCGTATTTTGCCGTCATCTGGAACAGCAGGCGGTTGTTTTCCGTGTCGGACCAGTCAAAGTCCTTTGTGATCGAGTACGTCGGAATCGGATACTGGAAGCCGCGCCCGTTCGCGTCTCCCTCGATCATCGTCTCGATAAAGGCCTTGTTGATCATGTCCATCTCTTTTTTGCAGTCCTTGTAGCAGAAATCCATCGGCTTTCCGCCCACAATCGCCGGAAGTTCCGCGAGATCGGACGGAACCGTCCAGTCCAGCGTGATGTTTGAGAACGGCGCCTGCGTCCCCCAGCGGCTCGGCGTGTTGACGCCGTACACGAAAGATTCTATGCATTTCTTGACTTCCGGATAGCTCAGATTGTCCGCCTTGACAAACGGAGCCAGATATGTATCAAAAGACGAAAACGCCTGAGCGCCCGCCCACTCGTTCTGCATGATTCCCAGGAAATTCACCATCTGGTTGCACAGCACCGACAGATGCTTCGCCGGCGCCGACGTGATCTTCCCGCGGATGCCGCCGAGTCCTTCCAGGATCAGCTGTTTTAAGGACCAGCCCGCGCAGTAGCCTGTCAGCATGGAGAGGTCATGAATATGAATGTCCGCGTTCCGGTGCGCGTCCCCGATCTCCTGATCGTAGATCTCGGACAGCCAGTAATTCGCCGTGACGGCGCCGGAATTGCTCAGGATCAGCCCTCCGACCGAATAGGTCACCGTCGAGTTCTCCTTCACACGCCAGTCCTCCACCTTGAGGTAGCTGTTGATGATCTCACGGTAATCCAGCATCGTGGACTTCATATTGCGGATCCTCTCGCGCTGTTTGCGGTAGAGAATATATGCCTTCGCGACATCAGCGTATCCTGCCTGCACGAGCACCCGCTCCACACTGTCCTGAATGCTCTCCACGTCAATCTTGTCGTCCGTGATCTTCGGCTGGAAGTCAGCCGTCACGCGCAGCGCGAGCAGATCCGTGATATCCGAATTATAGTTCATATGCGTAGCGTCAAATGCCTTTATAACTGCTCCGCTGATCTTTGACAGATCAAACGCCGCAATTTCTCCGTCCCTTTTAACTACTTTAAACACTGCACATCCTCCCAAATCTCTTTCCGGCAGAACCGGTAATGCCCTCTCCGGTCCTGTCCGCAGTATGCCCGGGCGGCAGTTCCAGCTGTCCCCGCGGCCATGTACAACAACCTGTAAAACGGGCCGCGCCGCCCTTTTCCGGAGAATACAGAGCCCTGAGGCGGGCCTGTCAGAACAGCCTCCGAAACATAAACCGGCGGTCCGTGATAACAAGTATAGCACCCCCGATTATTCAAGTCAACGGAAAAAGCACCATATCTATGTTGTCTTTCTGCCGAAAATACAAGATGTAGTGGGCTGATTATTCACAGAATTTTCAGATTATTCATTTCACCCATACCGGCCGAAGGAACGGGCGGCCGATTCCCGTTCTTTTCCGGGAACTGCCTGAAATTCATTCCTGCCTTCTGTCCGATTGCAAAAAACCTTTTTCGCCGGACTTTGAGACAGGCATTTTTCATTTTCCAAGATTTCTGACAGTTCTGATTATTGCGTCCACACTTCCGGATTCCTTTTTTTCCGCTTTCAAAATCCGGAATCGGAAAAAGCCGATAATCAAAAGGGGAACATGCGTTCGATTGAGTGCGGGATAATTTTTGTGCAAATTGCCAACAGGTTTTCCGGACCCGTTCGTATCCGGCCTTATCCATAAACCGGGAACGCTTCCGCCGGTTCCGGGAAAACCGGGACTGTAAACGGATGCAGGAAAAGCAGCGGTTATGGAGGCCTGCCGCCTCCTCCGGGAGCGCCGGGAAGCGGAAAACGGCGGCAGCCCCGTCACACCTGGCCGTAAATATCCAGCGGAACGTACGCTTTCACGGCGATCCCCTCCGGAAGGTATTCTTCCGCGGTCAGCTCGCCTTTTCTGCGGATCAGCTGAACGACTCCCGCTTTCTCATACGGATACAGCCGCTCAATATAGATTTTCTGTCCGCGCAGCACCTCCTCGACCGCTTCTTTGATCTGCTCGGTTCCCTCGCCGCTTTTCGCTGACGCCAGAACGGAGCGGTCCGCTTTAAAATCGCGGAAGCTGCGGCGTTCCGTCAGCAGATCCGCCTTATTGAATACCGTGATCACCGGCTTGTCCCTGATTCCGAGCCCCTGCAGCGTCTCATAGACGGTGAGCATCTGGTTTTCCATCTGTTCCGAAGAGACGTCCACCACATGGATCAGCACATCCGCGTACAGGGTTTCCTCAAGCGTGCTTTTAAAAGCCTCCACAAGATGATGGGGGAGCTTCCGGATGAATCCCACCGTGTCCGTCAGCAGCACCTCCTGTTTGCCGGGCAGCAAAAGCGCGCGGGTCGTCGTATCCAGCGTCGCGAAGAGCTTCGCGTCCTCCAGCACGCCGGCTCCCGTCAGGCGGTTAAAGAGCGCGGACTTGCCGACGGATGTATAGCCGACAAGCGACACGACCTTCTGCTCCCTGCGGACCCTCTGCGCGCGGAGCAGTTCCCGATGGCGCACAACCTCCTCAAGCTCGCGCCTGAGATGGCTGATGCGCTCGCGGATCACGCGGCGGTCCGTCTCCAGCTTCTTCTCCCCCGGTCCTCTCGTGCCGATGCCTCCGCCCAGCCTCGAGAGCGACTTCCCCAGTCCTGTCAGCCTCGCCGCGCGGTAGCGGAGCTGCGCGAGCTCCACCTGGATCTTGCCCTCCCGCGTCACCGCGTGGCGCGCGAAAATATCCAGGATCAGAAGCGTGCGGTCCATGACTTTGCAGCCGAGCTCCTCCTGCAGATTGTTCATCTGGACCGGGGAAAGCTCATCGTCGCAGATGACGCCGGTCGCCTGCGTTTCATACAGCAGATCCCGGACTTCCTCGATCTTTCCTCTTCCGATATACGTTCCCGGGTGAATGCTCTCCCGCTTCTGGATTACCGTTCCGGCCGACGAGGCGCCCGCCGTCGCCGCCAGATCTTCCAGTTCCTCCAGCGATTTTTCCGTATCATCGCCCGCAAAGGACTGCACTCCGATAAGGATCACGCGCTCCTCGGGCTCTTTCATCTCATATAATTCCATAAGCTTCCCCCTGTCAGCTAAAAGCGAAAATAAATAAACGGGTTATAGTCGGCGCCTGTCATAAAGCAGACGGAAATCCCGAACAAAAGCAGGCAGCCCGCGTTCTCGAGAAACGGATGTCTGCCGCCAAAGCGCCGCCGAAGCGCCGGAAATATCGGGACCGACAGGATCAGAGCGGCCGCGAGGAAAAAGAGAAACGCATACGTGATCCTGAACAGCGTAAACGGATCGCTTATCCCGGACAGCGAAAAGTGAAACATCGTCCCAAGATACCGCAGGGCGGCTGGCAGCGTCTCCGCGCGGAAAAACACCCAGCCGATCAGCACGGTCAGCAGCGTATACAGACGGCCTGCCGCCGCCGGCAGCTTCTCCAGAAGCCGGCCAAGGCCCATCCGCTCCAGAATAAGGAAGAATCCGTGATACAGTCCCCATATGACGAAATTCCAGGCCGCCCCGTGCCAGAATCCGGTCAGGAAAAAGACGATCAGCAGATTGCGGTACGTCCTCGCCGTCCCGCGCCTGCTTCCCCCCAGCGGTATATAGACGTAATCCCGGAACCAGGAAGAAAGCGAGATATGCCAGCGCCGCCAGAATTCCCGCACGGAGCGGGAGATATACGGATAATTGAAGTTCTCTCCGAACTCAAATCCGAAAACCTGCCCAAGGCCGATCGCCATATCGGAGTAGGCGGAAAAATCCATATAGATCTGCAGCGCGTAGCAGATCACGCCCAGCCACGCGAAAAGAAAATTCGGATTCTCCGCCGCGAAGATAAAATCGGCAAACGACCCGGCATTGTTCGCCAGCAGGATCTTTTTCGCAAATCCCATCATAAAGCGCCGCAGTCCGCGGCTTTCCTGCTCCGCGGATACCGTGCGGTGGTCCAGAGCGGCCTCGACCGCGGTATACCGGACGATCGGCCCCGCGATCAGCTGCGGAAACATCAGCACATACAGCGCGAGGCGCAGAGGATTCCTCTGCACCGAAATCCTGCCATAATACAGATCCACCAGGTAGGAAATGATCTGAAACGTAAAAAAGGAGATCCCGATGGGCAGAGGAATCAGCGGGGCATGGAAGGAAAACGCTTCGTTCCCGGTCAGCGCCCCGGCCAGCCTCTCGGCGTTCGCGATCAGAAAGCCGGCGTATTTGAAGATCAGAAGCACCAGCAGATCTGTTCCGACGCCGAAAAACAGCGCCGCTTTGCGGCGCGCCGCGACAGAGGAGGAGC
This sequence comes from uncultured Lachnospiraceae bacterium, assembly GCA_947630005.1. Lineage (GTDB taxonomy): Bacteria > Bacillota > Clostridia > Lachnospirales > Lachnospiraceae > Choladousia. Next base: position 25,507 of record CANRGB010000020.1, on the reverse strand, counting down.
CCAGCCACAACCCGCACAGCCAGTTGACGGCGACCAGCGCGAGCGCCAGAAGCAAATACCGCACGCCTCCCCATCCGTAAAAGATCATGGACGCCAGCAGCAGAATCGAATTCTGCAGCTTCACGCGCACGGCTTCGGCCCTGACCAGGCCGGCCAGCTTGTACGCGGCGAGCAGCGCCGGCAGAAAGACAAAAATAAAAACCGAAGATGAAAAAACCATGTCAGTCCTCCTGTCCAAGAAGCCCGGGATTCTGCAGCAGATACTCCGCGAATCCCATCGAAAAATCGGCCATCCTGGCCTCCGTGCTTTCCAGAACCACAAGATCGGTCCTCGCCAGTATACGGCGCAGGTTGATTTCATCGTAGGCCTTCCACGAAGAAATCGGGGTTATTTTGTCCCCTTTTTGGGGACGGAATCTTTTCTGTTCCGCGTTTTCAAGATAGTAGTAATTTCCGAACAGCCCCTTCATGCACGGAATACGGAAGCACTGGTACATAAAACTGTCCCCGCGGATCAGAACGTTCGGCACATTGCTCCCAGGAACCGCCTCCGTCACCGGCCGGTAATTCTCGATTCTGGGCGGACGCAGCACGTTCAGCAGCTGATACAGGTCGTCGTGGCTGGATACGATCCTGACCGAGGGCTCGGCGCGCACCGATAAAGATCCCGGATCATAGATCCCGTCCTCCCGGATCCGTTCGATCAGCTGCGCGCACACCGCAATTGCCCAGGAGGTATCCCAGTGCACGCCGGTCGGATAAAAAAACGGCGAATCCAGCAGCCCGGCATTCTGTTCCATCCAGCTTATGCCGTCCACCACCGGCAGATCTTTTTCCAGCAGGAACGCCTTCAGGCGGGTATACTCGTCCGGATCCGGGTGATCCTTCGGATCCATAAACCAGGGAAAGACATCTTCCGAAAACCGCGGCTTCGACGGAACCAGCAGCAGATACAGATCCTTGCCGTGCGACCGCAGAAGATCCCGCAGGTCAGCCAGCAGTTCGGCCTGCTCCCTCAGCTCCTCGTCCGAGGCTTCGCTGTAGCTCCCCACACTGTTCCACCGGTAAAGATAATGGCCTTCGCACAGGGATCCGTCCCTCCCGATCACGACCGAGCTGTTCGGCGAGGTATGAAGCGCGCTGTACAGCAGCTCATTGCGCAGACGGATCAGCAGCCTGCGGCCGGGTATGTGCTCCTGAAGCCACATGTTGGCCGCTTCCTGCCAGCTGCCGTCAAGAATGCTCTCCGCCGTGAGAACAGGCTCCTCCTGTGCGGCGGAAACGCCCGTCAGATCCTTTATATTTTGTTCCAGAAACTTCCCGTACACAGGATACAGGCAAAGCAGCATAAAAAAAAGAAAGCACAGCCGTCCCCGGATAAACCGAACCGCCTTTCTGCAGAAAGAAATCGTTTTGTCCGCCATCTGTCATTTCCCCTTCCCCCGGATTTTGGTTATTGATTATAGCAAAACAACTTCCCTGTGTCCAGAACCGCGTCGCAAATTCGGCGCAGGGAACGAGCAAAACGAAAATCGTTTTGTCGTTCCCTATAATTTTAAGAAGTTTTTTCAGATTTCCGCCGGTTTCTATGCTAAAATACGTTTATGTTTTTTTAAGAAGGAGTATCCATGCGTATTCTGTTGATTGAAGATGACGAAATCCTCTGTCAGTCCCTGTCGCTCCAGCTGGAACGTCAGAATATTTCCGTCGATCTGTGCCACAACGGCGAGGACGGCCTGTTCCGCGCCCGGGAGCAGGCGTACGATCTGATCCTGCTTGACCGGATGCTTCCGGGGATCGACGGCCTGCAGATCCTCACCGCCATACGGGCGGAACAGATCACAACGCCCGTGATCTTTCTGACCGCTCTCGGGAGCCTCAGTGAGCGCGTGACCGGACTTGACTGCGGGGCCGACGATTACATCGTAAAGCCCTTCGCGTTTGAGGAACTGATGGCGCGCATCCGGTGCATCGTGCGGCGTCCGCGCGAGCTTTCCGCCGGCAGGCTGCTCTCGTACAGCGGCCTTTCCTGGGACCGGGAGCAGAGTCTGCTCTCATGCGGCCCGAACACCTGCACGCTCTCCAGACGGGAAGGAGAACTGATGGAGCTGTTTCTTTCACACCCGGATCAGACGATTCCGCGCGCCACGATCCTTCTGCGTATCTGGGGACCCGACTCCGAGATCGAGAGCGGGAACCTGGACAATTACATTCATTTCCTGCGCCGCCGCCTGAAAGCGGTCCGCAGCGGCCTGAAGCTTACGACTGTGCGCGGCGTCGGATACCGTCTGGAAAAAGCCGGCTGACCGCGCGGCTCTTGGCCCGGCCTGAAAAAACGCCTGACCGCGCAATACCCGATGCCGGTCCGAAAAATCATCTGACCGCGCAGTCCCCGATGCCGGTCCGAAAAGTGACCTGACCGCACGGCGTCTAATACCGGAAAGGAGTCTTTTATGTTCCGCCGCCTCCATACACAGCTTACTTTATTCTGCACGCTGATCACCGGCCTGATCCTCATCCTCATGGTCTGCGTCTGTCTGGTGATCTCGGAAACCGGCCTGCGGCAGCAGAGCCGCGCTTCTTTCTCCTCCAACCTTCTTTCTTTCTATCAGGAACTTGAAAAAGACAGCACGCTCTCGTTTGAACGGCTTTCCCAGGCCGAACATAACTACGGCGTCGTCCTGCAGTTCACCGACCAGGGCGTCCCGCTTTTTTATCAGAGATTCTCCAAAGACGAGGACCTCTCGCTTCTGTTCGACAAGGCGCGCGAGACCGCTTCCGCACAGTACGGGATCGATCCCGACACCGGCTTAGGCCTGCAGAACCGGCTTCTGCACGTGGAATTTGCCGTAAAATCCGGCTCCCCAACAGGCTTTTGGAATCTTCGCCGGCCGTCCGCCTGGGCCTCCGCGGCCCTGATCCCGAAATCCTCCGGTTTTCTCGGCATCATCGTGCTGCAGCCCCTGACCGCGCTTTTCGCCCGCATCTGGCGGCAGCGGCTCTTCTTTGGCGCCGCCGGTCTTTTCGGACTTGCGCTGCTGCTTCTCTTCTCCTGGCGTTTTACGGCCAGGATCCTTGCGCCCATCGAGGAAAACCGCCGGAAACAGACCCGGTTCGTCGCGGCCGCCTCCCATGAACTGCGCTCGCCACTGACCGTCATGCTGAGCTGCGTCTCCGCCGTCAGAAACGGCCTCGCGCCCGACCCGGGCACATACCTCGAAACCGTTGAGGCGGAAGGCATGCGGATGTCGCGCCTGATCAGCGACATGCTCACGCTCGCGAACGCGGACAATCACAGCTGGAATATCCGTCCCGCGCCTGTCGAGCTTGACACGCTCCTTCTGCAGACCTGGGAGTCCTTTGAGACCCTCGCGCGCCTGCGCGGACTTTCGTGGGAGATCCGTCTGCCGGACGAGCCTCTTCCTCCCTGTCTGTGCGACAGGGAACGCATCGTACAGGTTCTGGAGATCCTGATCGACAACGCGTTCAGCTATATCCCGAAGGGCTGCCGGATCCGTCTGTCTCTGGATTATGCCGCGCAGGAAAAACAGCCGGACGGCGTGTTCTGCGCCCGGCGTCAGAAAAGCGGCCGTCAGACGGGTTCCGTGTTCCGCATCTGCGTCAGCGACAACGGTCCCGGGATCCCCGACGCGCAGAAAGAACAGGTTTTTGAGCGGTTTCACCGGCTTGACAACTCCCGAAAGGACAAATCCCACTTCGGGCTCGGCCTGTCCATAGCGAAAGAGATCATCTCTCTGCACAAAGGGACGCTCACGCTCGAGGACGCGCCCGGCGGCGGGGCGGCGTTCTGGATCCTGCTGCCCGGAGACTGCGGTTCCCACGCTCTTGCGCTCCCCGGCAATCTGTGATAAAATTCGCTTTGGTTCGGCCGAAAGACCGGCCGCCGGCCGCGAAACGCGGCCCAAAACAATCTGAATGATAAATGGGGAGATGCAAATGCTCGGAACAATTGTAAACACAGGAACGATCCTGACCGGAAGCATACTTGGAAGCGTACTCAGAAAGGGAGTAAAAGAAAAGTATCAGAACGCGCTGTACAACGCGATGGGGCTCGCCGCCGTCACGCTCGGAATCAACGCGGCGGTCGGCAACATGGCCAAAAGCCGGTACCCGGTTCTTTTTATCGCAAGCCTGGCGCTCGGCAGCCTGATCGGCACCATGCTGGACATTGACTCCAGGTTTCAGGGCCTTGTCGGAAAATATTCAAAGTCTAATCTCGGGCAGGGGCTGTCCACAGGGATCCTTCTCTACTGCATCGGCACGCTCTCGATCCTCGGTCCGGTTATGAGCGCCCTCTACGGGGACAACACGTATCTGTTCACCAACGCGACGCTGGACCTTGTGACGTCGACCGTGCTCGCCTCGACCTACGGGATCGGCATGGCGCTCGCGGCCCCGGTTCTGTTCTGCTGGCAGGGATCCATCTACCTGATCGCCAGAAATCTGTCCGGATCCTTCTTTTCCGAGGAAATGATCGCGGAGCTGTGCATCGTCGGCGGCATTCTGATCGCCAGCTCCGGCCTCGGAATCCTGAAGATCAAGGACTGCAAAACGCTGAACATGCTGCCCGCCCTGGCCGTTCCGGTGCTCTTTTTCCTTGTGAAAGGGCTTCTGGGACTTTAACATGTGCCGCGTACCGCACGGACTCCGCATGTGAACAGGACAGCGGAACGGGCGCGCTCCTCTCCGGCCGCGTCACGGCCCCGGGATCTGCCTCCCGCTCTCATCGATCCGGTAGTTCTCACAGCAGACAAGCTGCGATACCGGCACCGCTTCGTAACCCATTTCCCGCAGGCCCCGGATCACCGCGTCCAGGGCCTGCGCCGTGTATTTCGCTCCGCTGTGCATCCGTATCACAGAACCGTTTTTCAGACTGTCATTCTGCGTTACTTTCGCGATCACGGCGTCCTGCCCGTAATCTTTCCAGTCGCCGGAATCCACATCCCACTGGACGGTGAGATAATGATTCAGCCGCGCCGTCTCCAGCAGAGCGCTGCTGCAGTTTCCGTACGGCGCGCGGCACAGCTTCATCTCGACCCCGGTCAGTTCCCGCACCGCTTCGTGCGCCTGCTCCAGCTCCCGGCTGATCTCTGTCTTTGTCAGACGTCCCATATCCGTACCGTTCATGCCGAGACTTCCGATATCGTGTCCGGCTTCCGCGATCTCCCGGATCTCCGCGGGATGCTCCTGCGCCCATCTGCCCGTCACAAAAAAGGCCGCTCTGACCTGGTTTACGTCAAGAATCTCCAGAATATCCCTCACGCCCCCGGCGTCCCCGGCCGCGTCAAACGTCAGAGACACCTGTTTCTTCTCCGTCTGGACCGAGCAGACCGGCATTGCGCTCCCGGAAATGACCGTCCCGGCCGCGACGCTTCTCTGATTGTTGAGATATGCGCCCACAAAAAACACGAGAGAGCACAGGCTGACAAGGCCCATCCCTCTCAGCCGGTACCAGAGAACCGCCCTGTCCTGCTCCTTTGCACGGCTTTCCGCGCGGCCGCCCGCGCCGGCCCCTGCATTGTCTTTTCCGCGCTTTCGCGCACGGTCTTTTCCGTGATCTTTCATGCAGCCCCATCCCGCCTCTCCGAACCGGTTTCGCATCCGGTTCTCTGGTTTACTATATGCGGGCCGCCGGACCATTATGCCCGCGAAGCGCATAAGAAACCCCGGACAGAACCGGTTAAAGTCCTGCCCGGGGAACTCAAGGTCTTCCGGCTGCTTTTCACGCAAGGTCCGATCCGAAAAACCGCCCGTCGGAAAACGTCATCAGTTCAGGAAATCCTTCAGCCTCTTGCTTCTCGAGGGGTGTCTCAGCTTCCTGAGCGCTTTCGCCTCGATCTGGCGGATTCTCTCTCTTGTGACGTTAAATTCCTTGCCCACTTCCTCGAGCGTCCGCGCGCGTCCGTCCTTCAGCCCGAAACGCAGGCGCACTACCTGGCGCTCGCGCTCCGTCAGGGACTCAAGCGCCGTCGTCAGCTCGGCGCGCAGCATGGAGAACGCGGCAGAATCCGCAGGAGACAGCGCGGTATCGTCCTCGATGAAATCTCCGAGATGGGAATCATCCTCCTCGCCGATCGGCGTATCGAGGGAGACCGGATCACGCGAGATCTTCAGCACTTCGCGCACGCGGGCGACCGGGACGTTCAGACGGTCCGCCACCTCCTCAGGGGTCGGTTCGCGGCCGAGCTCCTGCAGGAGCGTCCTCGTCATACGCAGCGTCTTATTGATCGTCTCCACCATATGTACCGGCACGCGGATCGTTCTCCCCGTGTCCGCGATCCCCCTGGTGATTGCCTGGCGGATCCACCAGGTCGCGTACGTGCTGAACTTATATCCTTTTGAGTAGTCAAATTTATCGACGGCCTTCATCAGGCCCATGTTGCCCTCCTGGATCAGATCGAGAAACGGCATGCCTCTTCCTACATACTTCTTGGCGATGCTGACAACCAGGCGCAGATTCGCCTCGGTAAGCTTCTTCTTCGCCTCCTCATCGCCCTGTTCCACAAGCTTCGCCAGTTCCACCTCGTCCTCTCCGGACAACAGAGGGACATTTCCTATTTCTTTCAGATACATTCGAACAGGATCCTCTGTGCTCACGCCCTCCAGAATATCCGCGTCGCCGATCATCATGTCGATATCTTCCTGATCGTTCTCCGACAGCACCATATCGTCGTCCGTGTCGAGCAGCAGTTCGTCCTCCGGCATATCCTCCGGCGACTTTCCGTGCAGGACATCAATGTGGCTTTTCTCAAGATACTCCAGGATCATATCCATCCGGTCTTCTGTCAGCTCTATGCCCGGAAACGCGGTCAGAATCTCATCGTATTCCAGCATGTTCTTCTTGGACTTGGCCAGCGCCTTCAGATTTTCCAGATTTTTCCTGAACTGTTCGTGTACTTCATTCATAAGTATTTTCTCCCCCCATCTGTAACAATTGTGGCGTCCTTAAACATACCATCTTTGATAAACACTGTCAACTTTCAGATTCAAAAGTCAACCGCAGGCAGCAGCGGGAAAACCGCCGCCTGTCTTTTTACGGCAGCGCTCCCGCCGTCCGCAGCGATATCACCGGACCTCCGGTGTTTTCTATATAGCCGCGGGTGATCCGCACGCTTCCGATGTTGTCGTCTTTCGGTATCTCATACATAATATCCAGCATGATCTCCTCAATGATCGCACGCAGGGCGCGGGCCCCTGTTTTTTTCTCAAGCGCACGCTCGGCGATCGCCCCAAGCGCGTCGTCATCAAACTCAAGCTGAACTTCATCCATGGCGAGCAGTTTCTGATACTGTTTGATGATCGCGTTGCGCGGTTCCTTGAGAATCTGAACAAGCATCTCCTTCGTGAGCCCCCCAAGCGAGAAGATCACCGGAAGCCTCCCGATGAACTCGGGAATCATGCCGAATTTTCTGATATCCTCCACCGTAACTTTCGAGAGAATATCCGGGTCGTCGTCATATTTATCTTTCAGGTCGCTGCAGAAACCGATGGACGCCTGCTTGTTGAGACGTTCTTTAATAATCTCCTCAAGCCCCGGAAACGCTCCGCCGCAGATGAACAGAATATTCTTCGTATTCACCGTTTCGAGAGGAACCATCGCATTTTTGCTCGTCGCTCCGACGGGGACTTCAATCTCGCTGCCTTCCAGCAGCTTCAGCATTCCCTGCTGTACGGATTCCCCGCTCACGTCGCGCTGATTCGCGTTGCGCTTCTTGGCAATCTTATCGACCTCGTCGATAAAAATGATCCCCTGCTCCGCGCGCTCCACATCATTGTCCGCCGCGGCGAGAAGTCTTGACACCACGCTCTCGATATCGTCCCCGATATAGCCTGCCTCCGTCAGGGAGGTTGCGTCCGCGATTGCGAGCGGGACGTCGAGCAGACGCGCGAGTGTCTTGACCAGATAAGTCTTGCCGCTTCCTGTCGGACCGATCATCAGCATATTGGACTTCTCGATCTCGACATCATCCGCCATGTTCGATGAAATTCTTTTATAATGATTATACACAGCCACGGAAATTACTTTTTTCGCGTGCTCCTGCCCGATTACGAATTCATCCAGACTGGCTTTGATTTTATGCGGAGCCGGCAGAGCTTTTCGATCCAGGGACTTTTTCTCCGGCTGTTCCTGCGGTTTCTTCTTTTTGATTCTCTGCTTCTGGGGAATCATGTTAAACAGATCAGAAAGATTGATCATACTGATGTTTGTCATCTTCGGCTTTGATTTCCCCTTGTCGGAATCCTTTTTTTCGTCTCCCTGTTCCAGTTCTTCCTGCATCCCCATCGCGTTGGCAATATTCATTACATCCTTATAGGACAATTCCGATGACCCCATCGTATCAAACGCCTTCTGCATACAGTTATGGCAGATACACATCTGGTTCGGCAGACAGATCATCTGTCCGGCCTTGCTCTCCGGTCTGCGGCAGACAAAGCAGACCTTCTCATACTCTTCCGTATCCACAGTTTCCACGGGAGCACCCTGCTCCATTTCCTCGTCCTTGTTCCTTTCTTCCATTCTTTACTCCCAAAGCATTTCAAAAACCTAAGTCCCTGTCCACATCCTTCCGGTCTGCGAATCGAATTGAACTTACCCTTACTGCCACTTCCGTTACTTTTGTACCTTCGATCCCCCCTGCCGTCCTTCTGACGCCCGCCGCGAAAAACGGGACATCCTCACAAAACATTCCAATAGTTCCGGTTCATCGTACAAAACAGGATCACCTTTCCGGGCAGACGGCGAAACGATTTCCCCAGACGGTATCCCGCATATTTAAATCCGCTTTTGATCACCAGCTCCGGCAGCAGCCAGAACTTCCCGCCGCGCAGAAGATACGCGGCTGTCTGTTTTACCATGCGTATGCCTTCTCCCTCCGAAGGTATTCCCGCAAAGATTTCCGGGTGCTCCGCCTGCGATACCCCGAGATCGAAATTGCGCCGGAACTGCTGCATATTGCTGTAGTTGTGCGAATGGATCACTCTCGCGTCGGCGCGGTAGGCGATGGCTTTCCCGCTCTGGATCAGGCGCCCCGCGAAAATCATATCCTCGTTGAAGATTGCCCTCCTCTCGAAGCCTCCGAGCTCCTCATAAGCGCTTCTGCGGTACATCGCGCAGACATTCGAGCAGAAAAACGTCTTGATCCCCAGCCTGGGAAGGTCCTCCCTGGCTGTAACTCTGCTCTCCTCGCCGTAATTGAAGCTTCTGGCGTACCGTTCCAGGACGGAACAGTCCTCATCCGGAAGCTGCCGCGCGTAGGCGGCACAGACCCGCTCGTCCTCAAAAGCCGCCCGCAGGTTCTCGATCAGGCCGGAATCCGCCGGCACCGCGTCCTGCGTAAGAAACAGCAAAAACGCGCCGTGCAGCATTTCTGCTGCCATGTGCCGCGTTCCGCCATGGTCAAACTCCTCTTTCTTAATATGAATAACTTCAATATTGCCCGGAGCCTCCAGGTACGAATCATCAAACAGCTCCCGCTCCGTATTCACGAGCAGAATCCTGTGCGGCCTCCTTGTCTGCTCCGCCAGCCCCAAAAGCAGCCGGCGGAGTCTGTCGTCCGGCTTGTACACCGGCACCACAACATCAATTTCCAAATCCCTCATCACTGAATCCCTGTATCCGAAATGATCCGGCTGCTGATCTGCTGCACCGCATCGGACGGCGTGTAGTTTTCCTCCCCGAAAAGATAGCTGTGAAGCTGCGACACGTTCGCGGCCAGATTTACCGGAATCACACAGTCCCCGGCGGCGATGTCCGCCGTCTGGCGGTCAAACGGAAAGCCGGTCGAATCCGCGATATTGTAGCTCATGATGCCGGTCGCGAGGCTGATCAGCTCCGTCGTCGTCAGGCTTGTCGCAATATGCGGGATCATTTCGTTTGCGATCGACACCACCTTCAGCGGCTGTGCCTTGGCTTTCTCGAGAATCTTGCCGAGCACTTCCCTCTGCCGGTCGGTGCGCTTATAATCCCAGCCCTCTGTGTAGCGGATCCGGCAGTACGCCAGCGCCTGGATCCCGTCCAGATGCTGGTAGCCGGAGGACGTCAGCGGCTCGTAGGAAACCCCGGTCACGCGGGAGTTTTCCTCGCAGTAGCCGTTCAGCCACGTCAGCTCCTCGTCCGTGATCTCCATGTCGATCCCTCCGATCAGGTCGACCATCTCGACGATCGCGCTGAAGTCCACGGTCACAAAGTCTTCTATGTCAAGGTCAAGATTTGTATTCAGCATATTCACGGACTGCCGAGCCCCGCCGACGGAGTAGCACTCGGTCGCCTTGCGGTAACTTCCGTCCGTATTGTCAAGATACGTATCCCTGTATACGGATACCAGCCTGATATCCTTCGTCTTCTTGTTGATGCTGCAGATGATGATCGTATCGCTGTTCGTTCCGGACTCCAGATTCCCTTCCCGGGAGTCAACGCCGAACAGCGCGATATTGCGGTAATCCCCGGAAAGACTCAGATTGTTCACCAGGATATCCCCAAGCTTCACGCGGTCCATCCGGTAAAGCTGCACGCCGGCAAACAACCCTGCCGCCGCGATCAGAAGCAGCAGAATTTCAAGCACAAACAGCCATTTCCTGCGCTTTTTCTTCTTTCTTCTTCTCCGGGTGTTTCCGCGCGCTCCGGTATCCTCATAATCATAATAGAACCCGTCGTCCTCCGGATAGTTCCTTCTTCCCATTTGCCCTCACCTTTCCCGTCCGCGGCGCTCCCGCGCCGTCGTCTGTATCTACTATATCATTATTTTGTGAAAAAGAAAATAAAAAATACATAAATTCGCAGTAAAAAAAGCCGCTCCCGTCCTCAGTACGCGTTCTTATTAATAAATCCGCGGAATACCGTCATGAACAGTATTTTTATATCCAGCCCGACGGTCCAGTTTTCAATATAATACAGGTCGAAATCGATCCTTTTCTTGATCGAAGTGTTGCCGCGCAGCCCGTTCACCTGCGCCCAGCCTGTCATGCCCGGACGTACCTGGTGCTTTACCATGTAGCGCGGGATCTCCTCCCTGAATTTCTCGACAAACTGCGGCCGCTCCGGCCGGGGGCCGACAAGGCTCATATCGCCCTTGAGAACGTTGAAAAGCTGCGGAAATTCATCGATGCTGGTTCTGCGGATGATTTTTCCCACCGGCGTGATCCGCGGATCGTTCTTCACCGTCCAGCCCTTCTTCTCGTCTTCCTCCGTCTGCTGTTCCATCGACCGGAACTTGTACATCTGGAACGGCTTGTTGTGAAGGCCCACTCTCTCCTGCCGGAAGATCAGCGGCCCTTTCGAGGTCGTCTTGACCAGGATCGCCGTGACCAGCATGAGCGGAGAAAACAGGATCAGGCAGACGATCGACCCGCAGATATCCATAATACGCTTCACCATCATATTAAACGTATTTGTCAGCGGAACGTGACGGATATTTATGACCGGAAGCCCCATCAGATCTTCCGTATAGGGCTTGGTCGGAATAATATTCCCGTAATCGGGAATAAACTTTGTGTGAACGCCGGATTTCTCGCACATCGCCACGACGCGTTCCAGCTTGTTGTACTCGTTCAGTCCCAGTGTGATCACGATCTCATCCAGTCCGTTCAGCGAGAGAATCGACTCCAGACTCGCCACCGTGCCGAGCACGCTGACCGTGCTGTAGGAGGAACCTTCCTCCGCGAAATCATCGAGGATCCCCATGATCCTGTAGTTCCACTGGGGATTCTGCTCCACGCGGTCGATAAATTCCTTCGCCGCGTGGCTGTAGCCGATCAGAATGATATGTTTCCGGTTAAATCCGCTCTTCTGAAAACGGATCAGCGCCAGGCGCACGCAGTTGCGCTGGATCACCGTCAGAACGATATTGAGACAGATAAACAGGAATATCATCCGGCGGGAAATATGCTGCTGTCCGAGCAGGTACAGAAGCGCCGTAAAAGACAGTCCGCCGATGGCGTTGGCCTTCAGAACATTGCCGCCTTCCAGACGCCGTCCCTGGATACGCTTCGACGCGTAGAGATTGAACGCGTAGTACAGCAGCAGAAAAAACGGTACAATAAATACAAGTGCCATCATGTAGATCTGAACGGGCAGAACACCGATCGACTCGTCGTTGGTGCTCCCCGGTATCAGAAACCACGCGATGACATAAGAAAGAACGATTACAAGCGCGTCCAGCACAACCTGCAGCCGGTTAAAATATTTCTCATTGTCGTTGATCAAAGCAATTTCACCCCTGTATCCGGCGGGAATCCCCGTTCTCCGGTTCCCTCCGCTGTAAATTATCCAGACCCCTCCTGTTTCCCGCGGTCCGGTCCCGTCATTCAGGATCCGCCCGCGGACTCCGGACCCGCCCCGGCAGACGTCTTCGTCCCGGCGCGCTCAGAAATCCGCGATACGGCGGACGACATTCACCCACAGCTCCCACTGAATCCTGAAATAATTGACAAGATTCTTTCTCTGTACTTTTACCTTTCCGGAACAGCCGCAGAGCCTGATCCCCTTCCCCAGCCCGGCGGCATACTCCTTAAAATATCCTTTCTGCGCAAAAAATATCATTTTTATCAGAAATCCGACGACCAGAAACGGCAGATTCAGAATGATCTGCGGCCACGGCATGTTCTTGTAGATCATATAAATGCTGTTCCGCGAGGAGTGGCGGATCTTGAACTCATTGTAGACCGAACCGCTCGCGGCGCTTCCGACATGGCGGACGACCGCCTCCGGAATATAGAAATTCCGGTATCCGGCAATCCGCGCGCGCCAGGCGATGTCCACATCCTCCAGATACGCGAAGTGCTTCTCGTCAAACAGGCCGATCTCGTCAAAAACGGCCCGGCGGTAGATCGCCGCCCCGGCGCACGCGGAGAATATCTCGCGCTTTTTGCCGTACCGCGCAGCCGGACGGCCTTTCCCGCGGGCATACGCCCAGCCAAGCGCGCAGTAATAATCGCCTCCGTCGTCCATCTTCTCAGGATCGTCCATCCGGACCATCCGCGAAGCGCAGGCGAAGCAGTTCTTCTCCTTCTCCATCGCGGCCGCCAGCTTCTCTACAAAGGATGCCTCGCACACCGTATCATTATTCAGAAGGATCACATACGGCGTGTCCGCCATACGGATCCCCTCGTTGACGGCATGGCAGAACCCCGTGTTCGTCTCATACCGGATCACCGTCACCTCCGGATAATGCGACTCCACATAGTCGGCGCTTCCGTCCGCGGATCCGTTATCGATCAGGATCACCGAAAAATCCTGCCGGCTCTGCGACATCAGGGAATCCAGACATCTTTTCAGATACCGCATGCCGTTCAGGTTCGGTATAACAACTGTTGCTATCTGCATATTCCAACCTCTGTACAAAGCAAACCGGGACCGCGCGGATCACGGCTTTGTCCCCGGCGCCGGCGCGGACCTCCTGCCGTCGGTCCGCAGAGAATAGTTCCATTTCGCGAGAGAAAAATTCCGGTTGTAATAAGGATCGCCGTTCTTCAGGATCGAGGTCCACCGGGTTCTCATAAACTCGATCTCCGACTGAAATCTGCGAACCTTCCGTGGCGTATCCTCCGGTCCTCTCGTCTTTGATTCATAGTGATACAGCTCCGCATAGGGATCGTAGACCACCAGATATCCCTTTTCCCGCAGGCGGAGACAAAAATCGATATCATTGAACGCGACCGCAAGCTTCTCCTCAAAGCCGCCGGCCGACAGGAAAGCTTCGCGCCCCACCATCATACAGGCCGCGGTCACCGCGCTGAGATCCTGCTGCAGGGACTCCTTGTGCAGATAGCCGCTGTGCGACCGCTTCATCCCGACAAACAGACTGCCGCCGACGCCGCCGATCCCGACTATGATCCCCGCGTGCTGGATCGTGTCGTCCGGATAATAGAGACGCGCGCCCACAGCGCCGGTGCCCGGTCTCTGACAATGCCCCAGCAGCTCGTCCAGCCAGTCCCCGCCGATCACCTCAATGTCGTTGTTCAGAAACACAAAATAGCTGCCCTTTGCATGGCGGGCGCCGAAATTATTGATCGCGGAGTAATTAAATTCCCTGTCCCAATATACAACACGAATCGCGTCCCGTCTATCTATTTCTTTATAGAAAGCAAAAATTTCTTCCGTTTCGCTGTTATTTTCCACAATAATGATCTCATAATTGCGGTATTCTGTCTTTTCCCGGATCGAAGCGAGGCATTTCCTGAGCGTTTCCGTCTCATCCTTGTTCGGTATGATGATCGATACCAGAGGCTCGCCCTCAACCCGGTAGCGCACCCGGTAAAAACCGAAATCCTTTTTGCAGAAGACCTCCCCGTCCAGGCCGGCGCGCTCCAGATGGGCCGCAATCGCCCGGCGTCCCGCCTCGTACGCGTACTGCTTGGACAGCGGATTGTCCGCCGTCGACTGCGCGTGCGTCCGCCAGTGGTACAGAACCCGCGGTATATGGCAGATCCCGCGCGCCTGCTCGGTACACCGCAGAATGAAATCATAGTCCTGCGCGCCGTCGTACGATCCGTCAAACCCCCCGGCGCGCTCCAGAAGCTCCCGCGAGAACAGCAGGAAATGGCAGATATAATTGTTGGAGCGAAGAAGATCCGGATTGTAATCCGGCTTGAGGTTCGGCTGGAAATGTTCCTTCTGCCCCTCGCTGAATTTATCCTCGTCCGTATAGAGCAGTTCCGGCCTGTCGGCGCCCTGCAGCCGGACCGCCGCCTCGTACAGCGCGTCAGGCGCCAGCAGATCGTCGTGATCCAGCAGTCCGATATAATCTCCGGACGCCATCGAGAGCGCCGCATTCGTATTCCCCGCGATCCCGCGGTTCTCCTCCAGGAACAACACGCGGATCCGCGGATCCTCCTGTGCGTACTTTTCAAGAAGCGCGCGCCTTTCCGGTTCCGGCTCCCCGCTTCCGTCCGCCAGGCACAATTCCCAGCAGGAATAGGTCTGGCCGCGGACCGACTCGATCATCTCTCTTAAATACGTCAGGGGCGTGCGGTACACCGGCACCGCGACGCTGATCAGAGGCCGCGCGGCAAATTTTCTGTTTCTCTGCGCGGCAAGCTCCGCCTCCGTCGCCTTATGCTCCTCATACCAGGGGCCGTAGGGCACCTCCTCCGGCTCCACGCGGTCGCTCAGCCTGATCAGAAACTCTCTCGGGCCAAAATGCTTCAGGTATTTCAGCCCCTTTTCTATATTGTAAGGGGTCAGCTTGCGGACAAAGTTCAGACATTTTTTAATATTCATCATATTCCAGCAGACATTTTACAATATATCTGACATCCTCCATGGAAAGATTGTAGAACATCGGCAGGCGCATCAGCCGTTCGCTCTCCCTCGTCGTCCAGACATCCTCCCCGCGGAACTCTCCGAAACGCCGGCCGGCCGGCGACGAGTGGAGCGGGATATAGTGAAACACACAGCAGATGCCCTTTTCTTTTAAGTGGCTGATCAGCTTTGACCTTGTCCCGAGATCCTTTGCTTTCACATAGAACATGTGCGCGTTGTGCGCACATTCCTCCGGAATATGCGGAAGCTCAAGGCAGCCTCTATCCTCCAGCGGCTGCAGCTTTTCCCGGTAATAATCATAGATCTCCCGGCGCTTCCGGGCGATCTCGTCCATCCTCTCAAGCTGGGCGTACAGATACGCCGCGTTCAGATCGCTCGGCAGATAGGAAGAACCGTAGCCGACCCAGGTATACTTGTCGATCTGGCCGCGGAAGAACTTGCTTCTGTCCGTACCCTTCTCCCTCAGTATCTCGGCCGGTTCCAGGTAGCTGCCGTCCCCGAACAGAAGAGCGCCGCCCTCGCCCATCGTGTAATTCTTTGTCTCATGGAAACTGAAGCAGCCGAAGTCCCCGATCGTACCGAGCGCGCGCCCCTTATACCAGGCGTTGACGCCCTGCGCCGCGTCCTCGACCACCTTCAGATTATATTTTTTCGCGATCTTCAGGATCGTATCCATCTCGCAGGCGACTCCCGCGTAATGCACGGGGACAATGACCTTCGTCTTCTCCGTGACCGCCGCCTCGATCTTCGTCTCGTCGATGTTCATCGTGTCCGGGCGTATGTCCACAAATACGATCCTGGCTCCCTGCAGCACGAAAGCGTCCGCGGTGGACACAAACGTATAGGAAGGCATGATGACCTCGTCCCCCGGCGAGATCCCGCACAGAAACGCGGCCATCTCAAGCGCGTGCGTGCATGAGGTCGTCAGAAGGACATTGCCGGCCCGGAACCTTTCGCTCATCAGCGCGGAACATTTCTTTGTGAACGGCCCGTCCCCGCAGAGCTTGCCGTTCTGAATCGCCTGCCGCATGTACTCCAGCTCATTTCCCACAAAAGGTGCTTTATTAAAACTGATCATGTTATCTTTTCCCCCGATCTCACGACCATCATACAGCAAACAGGCAAAAACTGCAACAAAAGAATTTTGCGGCTGTCATTCACACTTTAAGAGAAAAATCCGCCTTGTCCAGCGTCAGGTTCGGATTGTAGTACGGATCGCCGGCTTTCACCTGCTCTCCCCACCGGCTCAGAAACAGCGCGGTCTCGCGGTTGAAGCGCTCGATCTTTTCCTGCGTGTCTTCCGGCCCGCGCGACCTGGATTCATAGTGGTACAGCTCCGCATACGGATTGTACACGATCCTCTTTCCGTACCTGCGCACTTTCATGCAGAAATCAATGTCATTGAACGCGACCGCCAGATCCTCCGACATGCCGCCGACCGCGCGGAACACGGACGTCTTCACCATCATGCAGGCGGCGGTCACCGCGCTGTAGTCCTGCGCGCAGATGATCCGCGAGAAATAGCCGTTGTCCCCGCGCTTCTGCCCGATGAACGCGTGCCCGGCAATGCCGCCGAACCCGAGCACCACGCCGGCGTGCTGTATGACCCCGTCCTCGTAGTACAGCCGCGCCCCGACGGCTCCGACCTCCTCAAGCTGGCAGTAGCCGAGCAGCTGGCGCAGACAGTCCGGATTGATGATCTCCGTGTCGTTGTTCAGCAGAAGCAGGTACTCTCCTTTCGCGTACGCCGCCCCGAAATTATTGACCGCGGAATAATTGAACCCTCCGGGATTGTCATAACAGACGACCTGAACCTTGTGATTGTCCCGCTCGAGACGGCGGTACATCTTAAACGTCTCCGGATCCGTGCTGTTGTTTTCTATAACAATGAACTCATAGTTGCGGTAATCGCTCTTCTTCTCAATGGAATGGATACATTTTAAGAGATCTTTCGCGTGATCCTTGTTCGGGATCAGGATCGAGATCAGCGGCTCGCCCGCGATCTCAAACTCCGTCCGGTAAAGACCGGGATACTCTCCCTCCAGAACCCGCGCGCGGATCCCGAGCCTGTCGTAGTGAGCCTGGACGGCGCGGCGGCCCGCGTCAAACGCGTACTGCTTGCTCTTGGGATTCTCCGAAGTCGATCCGCCGTGCGCCCGCCAGTGGTACAGGATCTTCGGGACATGCCCGATCCTCTCCGGTGTCGTCTGCTCCGTACACCGCAGCACGTAATCATAATCCTGCGCTCCCTCAAACGCACTGTCGAGAAAACCGACGCGCCGGCAGAGCTCCCTCTTGACCATCACCAGGTGACAGAAATAATTCATGCTGCACAGAAGCTCCGGGTTGTAATCCGACTTAAAATGCGGCTCGAAGTACTTCCTGCCCGCGCTGTCCACCTTGTCCTCGTCCGAGTAGATCAGCTCCACGTCCTGGCGGGCATTGATCAGGCTGACGCAGGCAAAGAGCGCGTCCGGGGCAAGCAGGTCGTCGTGATCCCCGAACAGGAAAAAGTCCCCGGAAGCCGCCCGCATGGCCTCGTTCGTGTTCTGCGCGATCCGAAGCCGCCTGCGCGCGCGCAGCACCCGGATCCTGTCGTCCTTCTGCTCGTATTCATCCAGAAGAGGATCGAGCGGCGACTCCGCCCCGCTTCCGTCCGAGAGGACAAGCTCCCAGTTCCGGTACGTCTGCGCCTCGACCGACGCGATCATCTCTCTTAAATACTTCTCCGGCGTGTAGTAAAGGGGAACCAGGATGCTGATCTTCGGCTCCCAGATAAACGTACAGTGTCTCTGGCCGACAAGCTCCTGGCTCGTCGTCCCGTATTTCTTCCGCCATTTGTCATAGCTGACGCTGTCAATGCTGAGCACGGCGTCCGAGACGCGCTTCGCGAACTGCTTCGCGCCCTTGCGCTGGAAATACATCCAGCCCTTTTTCATGACGTTCAGCAGATCTTCCCTTCCGGAAAGCATTTTCGCGCAGTTCACCGTATAGGAGGCGCTCCTGCTGCCGCCCCAGATCTCCAGACGGAGCTGATTCTCCTTCGGCTTCGGAAAAACCAGCTCAAAACTGTGCGTCTCCTCAAGCTGCGCTTCCGGATACTCTCCCTGGATATCCATCCGGTGTCCCGACGTATACTCTGCCCGCACTACCCTTCCCTGACTGTCGAGAAGCGCCACCTTCGCGTTCTCGCAGCCGATGTACCAGCCGCGCAGCAGATACCGGCCGTCCGGCTGAACGCTCAGACTTTCCATCCAGGAATCCATATGGTGAGAAAGCTTCACAAGCGCCGCTCCCGTCGCCGCGTAAATGCGCGGGCGCTCGCCCTGGTCCAGAAGAACCTGGTTCACCTCGAGCCTTCCTGCCCATCCGTACCCCTGCGGCAGCGAAATCTCTATAAAATACTCCAGCGGCACATTCGTTTTGTAGCGCAGATACTTTTTCGTCACCTCCACGCCCCGCTGGGTCCTGACCTCCACCGGAAGTTTCTTTTTATCCATCCAGGCCTCAAATCTCGCGTCTCCCGCCGCATCGTTTTCGATCCATCCCTGAATCACAAGCGTGTCCTTCTTCTTCATATGAAATCTGACACGCTCTCTCGTAAATTTCCCGCTCATCCTTCTCCTCCCGCCGCTCTGCTAACCTTACTGTTATTCACTCCTGCGCCGCCGCGGATCTCTCCCTCCGCTTTTTCCTCAGTCCTCCCGCGCACAGCAGCACGGCAAACAGCGCGAGCGCCGCTCCTGTGACCGCAAACGCGTACCGGATACCCGGTATCTCATACGTCAGTTCTATCGTGTGATCTCCCGCTCCGAGTTCCAGAGCCATATACATGTAGTTCGCCCTTCGAAGTTCCGCCTTTTCTCCGTCCACCAGGGCCGTCCACCCTCTCTGGTACGGGATGCTGAGCACAAGGAACTTGTCCTCGTCCAGCGAGATCCTGCCTGAGACCCGGTTCGTCCCGGTCTCCACATCCTCAAGTACATTCTCTGTCAGAGCTTTCGTATACTGTTCCATGTTGTCCATCGGCAGACCGTACAGCTTCAGGGATTTAAACTGGATCATGCCCTGTTTTCCCATTCTGATCTTACAGGAAGTGATCCTGTCCTTGTGATAGCCGAGATTGAACACAAAATTTTTCTGTTCCGTCTTGTAGCGGTAGTCATCCGGAGAAAAATCATATTCCACCCGGTTTTTCTTCGTCTCCAGAACGATGGAAATCTGTTCCTCCGACATATCCCCCTCAAGGAACGCGTCCTCCAGGACAAGATACGTCTCCGAATTCGGAAGTCCCTCAAAATTCAGCTTCAGATTGTATGTCACGTCCTTCTTTTTCGGGGTTATGACGACCTTCTCTCCCGTCTCCCTGCTCCTGACCGCGGAGACCTTATCCTCCATCCCGGCGGTCAGCGCGTGTTCCGTCAGGTAAGCGCGGCTCTCCTTTACCGAATCGATCGGAATCTCCTTCGCCGTGATCAGGATATCATCGCTTTGCGCGTCCGCATTCTGCGCCTGCGCGTCCCCCGCGTCATTGAGCAGAACCTTCTGCATCAGCGCCTCCTGTCTCTCCACGCTTCCGTATGACTCCAGTTCCTCCTCTGTAATCGAATCCCGGTAGGTATAGCCGAGCGGAAGCGCATATTTATTTTTGTAGACCGTCGCCGTTCCGTACGGCAGCTCTGTCTGCAGCAGCTTTTCCGACCCGTACGGAAGCGTTTTCCCCGGCTCCCCGTAGGCTGCATAGTACCGGACCGCAGCGAGATTGTTCATATAGGCGCTGTTATTCAGGCCCAGCATCAGCGTCGGGCTGTAGCTTGTGCTTCCCATCTCCTCCAGATATTCCATGATGTTTCCGTTATACGTACTGCTGATCAGATAGATATCCCTGTAACCGAACAGCATCGACGCGTTGCTGTTATAATAGCTCAGCTTCGGCATGGCTACGCGGTAAAAGTCTTCGTCCCCGGTCTCAAGGACCGCCTGCATCGGCGTATTTGCCACCGGCTCCAGGGCGCTTCCCCCCTGATCCATAAATCCGCTGGCATGTCTGTCAAAATGAAACAGGGAAAAACCCTGCCAGAATACCATGACCGCGACCAGGCAGAGCATCAGCCCTCTTCTGGAAGCGTCCGTCAGGGAAAATCCCGCCAAAAGGCCATCCCCGCGGTCCTTTGTCCCCGGCGCGGCGGGCGGATTCTTGCTTTCCTGGCTCACCATGAGAACGACAAATGACAGCGCGAGCAGCACGAACGCGGTCTGCGTAAAACTGGTGCTCTTGTTGTTTCCGAAAAACGCCAGAAACCCGTACAGGAGCATTACCGCGGCGCAGACGATCTTCTCATTCTTTTTCATCCGATAAAGATCCGGCAGGCAGTCCGCCGCGGCGAACGCCGTCACAAGCGCCGCCATGTAGCACCAGCGGTTTACCACTGCGCTGAATCCGCTGAAGATAAAGCCGAACAGCGGGAACACCGCGAACGCGAAGGAGAGCAGCGTCAGGAGCTTGAGCTCCTTCCTGCCTTTGCGCATGAACAGGAGGACGACCACGAACAGCGCGATCGGCAGAAAGCCGAACTTCATCCAGTTGCCCGGCGAATTTCCCGTCGTGATAAAAGTCAGGAAACAGTCCGCCAGCCATTTTTTATCATAGTAGAACAGGGAAGGCGTCTTGATCAGCACGCTTCCGCTGCGCCCGGATCCCAGGTACACGCCGAAATTTGTCACCAGCACGACGGCCGCCATCGCCACGCCGAGCAGATAGGAACCGCTGATCGCCAGGCCTCTCGACAGGAAATTCCGGAAGGTCCTCCCCTCTTTCTGACAGAAAAACCGGACGAGAAAATAGACGCCCATCGCGATCGTATTCATATACAGGTAGTAATAATTGCTGTACAGCGAGACCGCGACAAAAATTGTGCACAGATACCAGCGCCTTTTCCGAAGGATCTCCTCAATCGAGAGGATCAGCAGCGGCAGCATGATCAGCGGTATCATAAAATTTGTGTGCATCGTGGCCCCATACAGAGGAAAGCCGCTGACCACATACACCACGCTCGCCAGAAACGCCGCGAAATACCCTTTTTTGAAATACAGGCAGAGCACGGACATGGATACTCCCGCCAGGTAGAACCGGAGCACCGTGATGAAATTATAGGCAAACTCCATATGGTCCTCGCCGAACAGCGCAAACAGATAATACAGAGGCTCCATGCTGTAGTTGACTTCGGCGCCGAGTCCGAGCCGGAAGTCATACATCATCAGCTCAAAATTCCCGCTCAGCAGGCTCTTCACCAGATCCCGGATATAGCGGGAAAAGTAGATCGCGCGCGGAAAATACTGGGAGACGCCGTCCCCCCGGACGATAAACGTCTTTCCCGCGCGGATATATTCAAAAAACACCAGAAACAGCACAAAGGAAAAGGCCGCCGTATACACGGCAAAATAGAACGCCGTCCTGTGGCGGACTTTATAACGGGCAAAATCACGCAGAGCCGCGCTGCCGCGGCTAAGCAGACAAAACGACGGAATCAGAAGATAAACCGCCGCGAGCACAGCTGCCGACACGGCCAGCGTCTGTATGGTCCCCAGCCCCGAAAAAGCGTCAGCGTATCTGCACAGCACGAGCAGGATCAGGACATACAGAAGAAATACCGGCTCGGCCGCCCGGCCGACCAGTTCCATGCCCTTCAGACGGGACGCGGCCTTTGCCAGATATCCCGACGCGGCATACAGAAGATATACCGGAAGAAAAGAAGCCGTCACCCGCGCCAGGGCCTGCAGCGGCGTCCGGTACAGCAAAAGGGAGACCGCAAAGACCGCTGCCGCGGCAGCAGCCTGCTTCCGGTCAAATTCCGGTCTTTTCTCCCCGGCCAGAATCCCCAGCAGGAAAAACGCGAAATAAGGAACGCCGGGAACCGCCTGCTGCCCGTCCGCTCCGAAAAATACTGCGAGCAGATCGTACATCTCTCCTCTTGTCCGAAGCAGAGCGGTCAGAACGCACAACGCGGCGGCGAGGATCAGCTTTTTCTTATTCTCCGCCAGGCGGCAGACTGCCTCATCAGACATCCTGACAAACAGGAGCGTCAGGGAAAGCGTGAGAAACAGCGCGGAAACCGCCGGCACACGCAGAAAGGACAGCACGTCCGCGAGGACGGAGAGCAGCATGTACTTTCTTTCGGCGCCCGCGATCCCGTGCCAGGACGACAGCATTTCATCCGCAAATGTAAGAACAAAGAAATACACATAGTACCGTCCCGCGCTGACAAGCAGCCATCTCTTTCTGTCCCCGGAAGGATCCCGCCGCCTGCTTCCGTAACAGCATCCGGCGCGGAAGAAAAATCCCGGCACAAATACCATGAAAAGCAGGGTGCCGAGTCTGCCTGCCAGGGCCGTCTGCCCGCCGCAGAGCTGAAGCGCCGCATAGAAAGAAAAACACACAAACAGCGGCAGATTCATCACTTCTGCACATCCGCTCCCCTCTGCCCCGTTATTTTTTCCCATTTCCCCGAACTTCCTTTCCGTCGTTTTTTTCATACAGAAGACACATACTGACAAGGAACGGCGCCATATAAAAGAGCGGCATCGTATAGCGGAAATTTCCGTTGGCGGGGCAGATCAGCAGAATCCCCGTCGAGAGGACCGCGATCATTCCCGCGGTCAGGTACCGGTATTTTTTCCTGCGTATTGTGTAAAAAAAGAAGAAAATAACGACCCACGGCCAGATCCCCACGCTGAATAAAATATTCAGCACAGGAATTCTCTGCACAAAACTGATCAGTTTCTGCGCCGTCACGCTGACCCCTTCTCTCCACGCGGGGGCACTGACGCGCAGTCCGTTCTCCTCATTCCAGTACGATTTGTTTACAAAATTAACGTAGACGAGTCCCGACGGGTACCGCAGATAGAAAAACCCGTAGCAGTTGTTCAGAACGGCCTCCGCGTAGACTCCCGGATGCTTCCGGAACATGCTCAGCCACGCTTTGAAATATCCCCGGATGTCGCTGCCCGTGCAGTCCTGATTGAAAGTAAATTTAACCGGGTCGGACAGCCTGGAATTATATTTTTCGGCAAGGCTGTCGTATCTGATAACGCGCGAGATGGCTTCCTTCTCCTCCTCCGTCACATCCTCCGGATATAATTTCACATACCGCGCCGTCTGCTGGAAAAAGATTCCCAGCATTTCCTGCCTTCCCGCGGGCGCCACGTCCCACGCGGGGAGCAGAATGCGGATCCAGAGCATCTGAAACAGCACGAGCGGAAGGATCACGGAAAGCACAACCGGAAGCCAGAAGCGCCGGTAAACGATCAGCAGAATCAGCGCCGTGACGGCCAGAATATAGACGCCCTGACTGCGGGACAGCATGAAAAGGAGACAGTCCGCAAAAAGAACCGCGCCAAATACCGGTTTCTTCAGAGCCTCTCCCCTTGATCTGACAATCTCAAACAGCAGCACCGTCGTCGTCAGGCAGAGCATCCCAAAAAGCGGATCCTTGAGCATACAGACCGCGTACATGGGATACAGCGGGAACAGGGCGGTAAACAAAAGCCCCGCGCGCACGATCCGCCCTGAAAGACCGACGGAAAGCAGATAAAACCATATTCCCGAAAAAGTAAAGGCCATAAAAAGCATCTGCACGACAGAATACAGCGCCACTCCCGCCGAAGCGCTGCCGAACAGCAGCCCCAGCCTGACAAACCCTCCCGTCACAAGCGTCGTCAGAAACGGGAAATGGTTGCTGAGGTAAATATCCTCCCCCCGCACCGCGGACATATTCCGCGTCCAGGTCGGATATCCGAAAAACTGCGCGATCTGGCTGGCCGTGTCATTGCTTGACGTTCCCGGGAAAAAAAGAATCAGATACGGAAGCCAGCACAGAAAAATCAGAAGCCCCGCGCGGACAAAGGCTTTCCGGGGAAATTTTTCCTCTCTTCCCGTCTCTTTCTGCCCGGTCCGTTCAATCAGATCAAACAGAAGAAGGATCAGATGGTAAAACAGGACCGACGTCCCCAGGATGACCACAAGCGACCGTCCAAAAGAAAACTTCGAGCCGAGAAGCTCGCTCCAGTTGTCATAATCGTTGTAGGAGCCGCACAGAAGCTGCGCCCCCGAAAAAGAAAGCGCGAGAATCCCCGCGGTCACCTTATCCCTGATCTGAAAGGACTTTTTCCATACCATGACAATCGACCAGGCCGTGACGACGGCCAGCGCCAGCGGCGTTATCCGATCCGACGACATGGAACGCATGCACACTTCCAGAAAACGCGCAAACGCCGGAAGCTCCTCGAGCCCCTCCGTGGATATTACCAGAGGATCGTTGCTTACCGAACAGGTCATTCCAAGCGCCGCCAGGATCGAAAGCATCCCGGCCAGTATATAGTTTCCCGCTGTCCTCTTTCCTCTCATGATTCGTCTCTCTCCTGTAAATATTTATATCGTTCCTCTATTCTGTGGAGCTCCATCTCAAAATCCTGCCGGTTTTTCTGTATCATGCTCTGCAGAATCATTCCCGCAAAGAACGACTGGACCGCCGCCAGCGCCGTAAAGCCGCACACGATCAGCGTCGGGAATTTCGGCACCTCCCCCGTCTGAATATACTTCATCAGCACAGGGGCAAAAAAGACGGCGGAAAGCAGAATCAGCACGGCCGCTATCGTCCCGAAAAAGGCGGTCGGTCTGTAATTGCGGAACAGGCGGACGATCGTCTTCAGTACCTTTCGCCCGTCCGAATAAGTGTTCAGCTTTGACTCGCTCCCCTGCGGCCTGTCCCGGTACGCAATCACAACATTTTCAAGCAGCATGTTTTTATCGATCGCGTGTATGCTCATCTCGGTCTCAATCTCGAATCCCGTTGACAGCACCGGAAAGCTCTTCACAAAGTGATAGCTGAACGCCCGGTACCCGGTCATGATATCCCGGATCTCGGAATGGAACAGCAGATTGATCATCTTCCTGACAACGGCGTTCCCGAAATTATGAAACGGGCGCTTGTTTTCCTGAAAATAAGTGGAGGACAGCCGGTCCCCGACCACCATATCCGCCCTTTTCTCCAGCACCGCCGCGGCCATCTCCGGAGCGGACGCGGCGGGATACGTATCGTCCCCGTCCACCATGATATAACACGCGGCATCAATCTCCCTGAACATTCTCCGGATGACATTTCCTTTTCCCTGTTTGTACTCATACCGGACGACCGCGCCCTCCCTGCGGGCAATGTCGTCCGTGTGATC